>VAZH01000676.1 GCA_005884465.1 Alphaproteobacteria bacterium
CGCGATCGCGCCGGAGTTGCGCACCGCAAAACGTTCGCCGGCGATGCCGCGGAAATAGCACTCGCCATCGATCGCGCCATACAACACGGTGTTGCCGACGATGATGGATTCCTCGGGCACGATGGCGGAATTGCGCGGGGGCTTGACCACGATGCGGCCGCCGGACAGGCCCTTGCCGACATAGTCGTTGCCTTCGCCTTCGAGATCGAAGGTGATGCCGCGCGCCAGCCACGCGCCGAACGCCTGACCCGCGGTGCCCTTGAAGCTCACCTGGATGGTGTCCTGCGGCAGGCCGGCATGGCCATAGATTTTGGCAACCGTGCCCGATAGCATCGCTCCGGCGCTGCGGTCGGTGTTATTGATCTCCATGTCGATCTTGACCGGCGCGCCGCGGTCGAGTGCTGCTTGCGCCTTCTCGATCAGCTTGCGGTCCAGCACCGCTTCCAGGTGATGGTTCTGCGGCTCCGCGTGATAGATCTTCTGGCCGGGCAGCTCCTTCTGGCGCACGAACAGCTTTGAGAAGTCGAGCCCCTTGGCCTTCCAGTGCGCCACCAGGGTGGACTGGTCGAGCATCTGGGTCTGGCCGACCATCTCGTTGAAGGTGCGATAGCCGAGCGCGGCCATGATCTCGCGGACTTCCTCGGCGACGAAGAAGAAATAGTTGATGACGTGCTCGGGCTGGCCGGTGAAGCGCTTGCGCAGCACCGGATCCTGGGTCGCGACACCGACCGGACAGGTGTTGAGATGGCACTTGCGCATCATGATGCAGCCGGCCGCGATCAACGGCGCGGTGGCGAAGCCGAACTCGTCGGCGCCTAACAGCGCGCCGATCGCCACGTCGCGCCCGGTGCGAAAGCCGCCATCGACCTGCACAATGATGCGGCTGCGCAGCCGCTCGCGCACCAGGGTCTGGTGGGTTTCGGCCAGGCCGATTTCCCACGGGCTGCCGGCGTGTTTGATGGAGGTTAAGGGGGACCCGGTGCCGCCTTCGAAGCCGGCGATGGTGACGTGGTCGGCGCGCGCCTTGGCAACGCCGGCGGCAACCGTGCCGACGCCGATTTCGGAGACGAGCTTCACCGATACCAGGCTGTCCGGATTGACGTTCTTGAGGTCATAGATCAGCTGCGCCAGATCCTCGATCGAATAGATATCGTGATGCGGCGGCGGCGAGATCAGCCCGACGCCGGGGGTCGAATGCCTGACCCGCGCGATGACAGCGTCCACCTTGTGGCCGGGCAATTGTCCGCCCTCGCCGGGTTTTGCTCCCTGCGCCATCTTGATCTGCGCCATGTCGGCGTTGACGAGATATTCCGTGGTCACGCCGAAGCGGCCGGAGGCGACCTGCTTGATCGCCGAGCGCATCGAATCGCCATTCGGCATCGGCTTGAAGCGATCGCTCTCTTCGCCGCCTTCGCCGGTGTTGGACTTGCCGCCGATCCGGTTCATCGCGATCGCAAGCGTGGTGTGCGCCTCGCGCGAGATCGAGCCGAACGACATCGCGCCGGTGGCGAAGCGCTTGACGATGTTCTTGGCCGGCTCGACCTGGTCGAGCGGGATGGGCTTGCGCTTCTCGTCCTCGGCGGTCTTGATCCTGAACAGGCCGCGCAAGGTCAACAGCCGCTCTGACTGCTCGTTGAGGATTTTCGCGAACGCCTTGTAGCGCTCCAGCGAATTGCCGCGCACGGCATGCTGCAGCGTCGAGACCGACTCGGCGTTCCAGGCGTGATCCTCGCCGCGGGTGCGGTAGGCATATTCGCCGCCGACGTCGAGCGCGGTCTTGTAGACCGGCGCCTCGCCGAACGCGTCGGCGTGACGGCGCGCGGTTTCCTCGGCGATTTCGGCCAGCCCGACGCCTTCGATGCGGGTGTGGGTGCCGACGAAATACCTCGAGACGAAATCCGCCTTCAATCCGACGGCGTCGAAGATCTGCGCGCCGCAATAGGACTGGTAGGTCGAGATGCCCATCTTCGACATCACCTTCAACAGGCCCTTGCCGATCGACTTGATGTAGCGCTTGACGATCTCATAGTCGTCGAGCGCGGCCGGCAGCCGATCCCTCATCGAGATGATGGTCTCGAAGGCCAGATAGGGATTGATGGCCTCGGCGCCGTAGCCGGCGAGGCACGCGAAATGATGCACCTCGCGCGGCTCGCCGGATTCG
>VAZH01000228.1 GCA_005884465.1 Alphaproteobacteria bacterium
ATAGCAGGGGATTCGGGTGGTGCAATCGGGGTACCGTCAAGAAAATCGGCGGAGAACCGGCTCCGGCATTGAACGGTCCACCTTCCCTCTGCAACCAACCGGATATGCCAGGCGCCGCGCGTCGTCGCGCTATCGTCACCAGCTATGAGGGCAATCGATGACCGTGACGCCGGAAATTCTGCGGGCGAACAAAGAGATTCGCGACATGTTGTGGAGCTTCGATTTCGTGGTGGTCGATAACCAAGAGTATGGCCCGGTCTGGTTCGATACAGCACCGCTGGAGCCATTTAAGATCATGGCGCAGCGAAGCACCGGCTGCGTTTACGCATTGACGGGTGCGCAACACCACATCTTGCTTGCCACGTCCGAAGGGCAGGCGGGTGTTGTAATGGCGGCGAGCCTGCAGGAATGCCTAGAACTCGTGATCGCTCATCCTTATTGGCAGGATCTCTTGCGCTTTGGAAAGAGAGACTTATCCGCGATGCGGCAGGTCCTGCGTGACAGGATCGAGGAATTCGAGGACGAAGCGCTCGTCGACAATCCGGAAATCGCGCAGTTTCGGCCGCTGCTGCGGGCGCAGCTTGGATTGGCCGAGCCCGGCGACCCCGCAAAGCTGCTGCATCATGCGGTCATGGTGCTTGGCGCCGGGGTGATCGTTCGCGGCTCCGACGGTTATCTATCAGAGCCGCTGGCAGGCCCGTTGAAAAGGCCATGAAAATTGCGGCTTGCAAACCTTCCTTTCCCCGGCGGTGCAATAACCCGGCGTTTCTTGCTTTCCTTTCACGCCGAGATGATCTACATGCATTTGCATGAAAATTCCGCCTCAAGACAGCCATGTCGAGCGCCGCTTCGCTGCCACCGCCTTGATGCTCGGAAATTTCATCACCGGCACTTCCATTCTGGCGCCGGCGGGCATGTTGAGCGAACTGTCGGAAGGACTGCAAGTCAGCATCCGCGACGCCGGCCTGCTGATCACGTTCGGCGCGATCGTGCTGTGCGTCGGCTCGCCGCTCGCGGCATGGTTGACCAGCCGGATCGAGCGCCACGCGCTGCTCACCTCGACGCTCGCAGTGCTCGCGCTCGCCAACGCCGCGTCGGCGTTCGCGCCTGACTATGCGACCCTGCTCGTCATCCGCCTGATCATGCTGGCGGTTGGCGCGCTCTATACGCCGCAGGCCGCAGGGACCGCCGCGCTTATTGTGCCCATGGAGAAACGCGGCGGCACCATCGCCTACATCTTTCTCGGATGGTCGCTGGCCGCGGCCGTCGGGCTGCCGCTGGTGACGTTCATCGCCAGCCGCTACGGCTGGCGCGCAACTTACGGCAGCATTGGCGTTGCTGCCTGCTTCAGTTGCCTGCTTCTGGCCTGGCGTCTGCCCGGCGGATTGATCGGCGCACCGGTGGACCTCAAGACATTTGCCGATCTCGGACGAAACCGGCTGATCGTTCTGCTGCTGTTGATCACGACCTTGCAGGTCTCGGGACAGTTCGCCGTTTTCACCTATCTTGCCCCGTTGCTGACGCGGCTGACCCGGGCGGGTCCGGACGCGGTCGGCCTGGTGTTTGCTACCTATGGCGTGTTCGGATTTCTGGGCAACGTGATCGCGGCCCGCCTGGTCAATAGTTGGGGCAGCTACCGGACCTCGCTATTGTTCATGGCCGCGCTGCTGGCCGGGGCCAGTATCTGGGCGCTTGGCGCGGGTAACTTCGCGATCATGGCGCTTGCGGTTGCCGTCTGGGGGCTTGGCTTTGCCTCGACCAATTCCATGCAACAGGTACGGCTGGTTGGTGCCGCCCCGGCGCTCGGCGCCGCGTCGGTGTCGCTGAACACTTCCGCGCTTTATATCGGCCAGGCGATCGGCTCCGCAGCCGGCGGGGTGCTGTTCGCGCGCGACCTGCTCCATGGCGCGGGGTACGTGTCGGTGGCCTTCATCGCGCTGGCGCTCGTCGTGGTGACCCTGACCAGGCCTCGCCCTCCTGTGGCCTTGTCAACATAAGCGAGACGTCTTATCCGCTCGAAACCGTCGACAAGATATTCGCCGCGTGCTTTTCTTTAGCCTGCGGGAATCTGGAGGGGTGACATGAGAACAATATTTGCGGTCGTCTTGGCCCTGTATTCAGGCGCGGCAATGGCTCAAACCAGCCCGCCGACGGTCGGAGGAAAGCCGCTGGTCCAGGTCAAGCCGAGCGGCGAAGCTGCCAAATCGAAATCGAAAGCAACGGCGAAACCGAAAGCCCCGTCAACCGCCGCGAAGTTGCAGGCTTGTCTCGAAATCGACGATGCAACGAAAGAGCGGTTGAGTTGCTACGACGCCATTTTCCCGCCGCAGCCAAAACCTAAGGCGGCCGCGGCAAAAGCGGTCAATGATTGCCGGTTCAACAAGGAAGAAGACGAGCGGCTGACATGCTTTAACGGCTTCGCCGAGAAAATACCCAAGCTCCCGCAGTAATCCGTAGCCGCTGGTTTTTCCTGAGCTACGGCGTACCGGATTATCGGCTTGCGGGCGATGAGGCCGCCATTCTCGTCAGCGCAGGCGTAGCCGCCATCTTGACCAGTACGTCCTTGACCGGGTTTTCGGTCCAGGCGTGGGTGACGTAATCGCGATGCGTCACGCCTTCAGGGGTCTCGACGAATACCACGCTGCCGGGCCGCAACGGCCCGTCCATATCCTCTGAGATCGCGATGTCTTTTTCCTTCAGCATTTGCATCAGTTCACGATCGTGCCGCTTGGTGTAGCGCGTATAGGCGCTGACGAAAAAGCCGGATCGGTTGTTCTCGATCCAGGATGCGAACTTGTCCAGCTCGCCATAGACCGCGTCGAGCAGGAACACGCCGCGGACGCGATTGCCAAGGCCGCCCACTTCCAGGCTCCAGGCTGCCGGCAAAAAGCCACCGCTGTAGCCGACGATGATGACTGGCATGTTCGCGAAAGCCTTGGCCGCGCCGGGGTCGCCGTAGAGACGGGCGAGGTGATCGGTTGACTCCGCCACGAAGCGCTTGAGCCCGCCGGGCTGCCAGAACTTGCCGGCGCTGGAATCGGCGGCATCGACCGCGAGTTGCGGTGCCAGCAGCACGGCATTGACGCCGGAATCGGAAATCTGTTGCGGCACGAGTTGTCGGTCGCGCACGTCGCGCTCCAGTGTCGCGCCGTTGCCGTGGAAGAACACGACGATGACGCCTGGTTTGCGGACATCGAAATGCTCGGGGACGCGCATCAGGACGCGGTTGTCATTGTAGGTCTCGTCCTGCCAGTAAACCCGGCCGCCGTAGCTGCGGTGGCCCCGGCGGTCACCCTTTGAGACGTCCAGGAACGGCTCGTCCGTGCGTGGATTGTTGCCGAGATACGGAAACGCCGAGGATTTCAGGCCGACCAGCGCGGTCTGATCTTCTCTGGCCGGACGCTGGTAGGGAACCGTGGGTGCTAACGAGGCAACCCGGTATGGGGCGGGCTCCGCCTGCGCCGCCCGTTTGCGGGATGAATCGGGCGCCTGCCGCCGCACAAAACTCTCATTTGCGCTCGGGAAGCGATCCCTGAACTGCGGCGTTGGGAATCGATCGTCGAAAGAGTCCCCGGCAGAGGCCTGCGCATTGGCTGCAAGCGTACCGGCATTCGGCGCCCGTCCGCACTGAATGAGAACGAACGACAACGGGACCAGCGCCGATAAGAGGGCGATCCAGCGCAATCGAGAACCGGCGCGGCCTTGGGCGGCTTCCGGCCGCGCATGCCGCACAACGCCCGGTGACGTCACCCGGCACGCGCTATCATACGTCTGGAATCTCGCCCCGATCATCCACCCACTGCCCCAACCCCCACCAGCGGCCATCGTATATCAGCGCGCTAGCGTTGAGGTGACGTTAAGCTTCCGGGAAAAACTCTCCCCACTCCCGAAGGCCTCAGAAAACACGAAATCGTGTCGCGATTGTGGGGCGGCAAGCTTGTTTTCGCAATGCCGCAGATAAGCCGACCCGTCAAAGGTATGAAAATACCAAATTGCGGCCAGGACTTAAATCATTGTTAACGTTGCTTGAGTTGGTCGGGCCGGGGCCGCACGATGAAAAAATTAGGGGCGCGTGGGCAGACATGACGACATCAGAAACGGGAAGCGTGGCGTGGCCTGGCCAGCTCCCCAGAGGCGGGTCCACGGTCTCGGTGCTGGTGGCCACCGCTATCGTCGTGGCCGACATGGTTGGCGTCGGCGTCTTCACCAGCCTCGGCTTTCAGGTCAAGGATATCCCCTCGGGGTTTTCGATCCTGCTGTTGTGGGCCGTCGGCGGCATCGTCGCGCTGTGCGGGGTGTTTTCCTACAGCGAACTCGGGGCGATGTTTCCGCGCTCGAGCGGCGAATACAATTTTTTGAGCCGCGCCTTTCATCCGGCTTTCGGATTCGTGGCGGGCTGGGTCTCGGCCACCGTTGGTTTCGCAGCACCCGTGGCTCTGGCCGCGATGGCTTTCGGGGAATACGGCAAATCGGTGCTTCAAGGCGTCCCTCCGCTGGCACTTGCGATTGGCGTCGTCTGGCTGGTGTCGATCGTGCAACTTACCGGTGTCAGGCACTCCAGCACCTTTCAACTGATCTCGACGGTGTTGAAAGTCGTGCTGGTCGTCGCGTTCCTGATCGCGGGATTTGTGATCGGCACGCCGCAACCGGTGTGGTTCGCGCCTGATGTTTCCGACTTCGGCTATGTCGCCAGCGCGCCGTTCGCGATCGGTCTGGTTTTTGTGATGTATTCGTTTTCCGGGTGGAACGCCGCGACCTACATCATCGGTGAAATGCGCATGCCGCAGCAGAACCTGCCGCGCGCGCTGCTTACGGGGACGCTGATCGTTCTGGTGCTGTATGTCGCCCTCAACGCGGTGTTCCTCCACACCACGCCGATCGACAAATTGTCCGGGCAACTCGACGTCGCCCGGATCGCCGGCAGCTACATCTTCGGCGAACTCGGCGGCCGCATCGTCGGCGCCATGATCTGTATCGGGCTGGTGTCCTCGATCAGCGCGATGATGTGGATCGGCCCACGTGTGATGATGACGATGGGAGAGGATATCCCTTCGCTGCGGGTATTCGCCCGCAAATCGACCAGCGGAGCGCCGGCCTATGCCATCCTTTTCCAGCTTGCGGTCGCGAACCTCATGCTGTTCACCCGCAGTTTCGAGGCCGTGCTCGATTTCATCCAGTTCGCACTGTTGTTCTGCTCGTTCTTCACCGTGCTCGGTGTCATCAAGCTGCGCATCGCTCAGCCCGATCTGCCGCGGCCCTATCGCGCCTGGGGGTACCCGATAACGCCGGCGGTTTTCCTGCTCGTGACAGGTTTCATGATGTACTACCTCTTGACGGAACGGCCGTTGCAGTCAGCTCTCGGTACCTTGATCATGATTTCGGGCCTTCTGATCTACGCCGTTTTCCGCAAGCGGGCCATCCCAGGCTTCCCCACCGCATCCCCAAGCCGCGAATGAAGATGCTTCAGCCTGTGCGAATTGCAGCCGTTGCTGCAACCATGTTCCTCGCAGCCGCGGCTGCTGGGCGCGCCGCCGACACTGTGACCGCCGACGACACCGCGCGTTTCCTTGCGGGGATGGCGCCATCGCCGGATTCGCCGCTGGCGCCGCTGACCAGGGATCCCGCCTGGCAACGCCACGCCAGGTTCTTCGATGCGGCGTTCGCCCAGCTTGAGCAGCGCCAGCTTTCGAAAATCCGCAGCTGGGCGGAGACCAATCTGGCTGCGCCGCGACCGACGATGTTCTACATGTTCAGCGGTCCGGATTTCCTTTACGCCGACGCGTTTTATTCCAAGGCCACGACCTACGTACTGAGCGCGCTCGAGCCGGTCGGGTCGGTACCCGATCTCATGAGATTGCCGCGGGGCGGTATCGGATCGACGCTTTACCATATCGAGCGTTCGCTGAGCTCGATCCTGAGCTTCAGCTTTTTCATCACCAAGCTGATGAGGTCGGATCTGCACGCCGGACAGGTCAGCGGCACC
>VAZH01000229.1 GCA_005884465.1 Alphaproteobacteria bacterium
CTGGAGCTGCAGCCCGACGGCAGCGTGAAGATCACCGGCTGTGTTCTGCTCAAGGCAGGCCAGCCAGTGTGACGACATCTCGGTAATGCGATCTCGGGTGGTCCCGCCCCTTGAACGAAATGGCCGGGTGTTCGACAATCAACGGGCAAGAACCGTAACCCTTGGCTGGGATACTTCGATGGCGACGAATCACATCGACTTCTGGTTTACGATGGGCAGCTCATATTCCTATCTGAGCGTGATGAGGCTCCTCGAAGTGGAGCGATCTGCCGGCATTCGGTTCGACTGGCGACCATTCCATCTGCTGGTCATCCTGCAGGAAATGAAACACGTTCCTTTCGCCGACAAGCCGGCAAAGTCCGCTTACATGTGGCGCGATATCGAGCGCCGCGCCGTCATGTATGGCATACCGGCGTCGTTGCCCGCGCCATACCCTGCGAAGCAGTCGGTGATGGCGAATCGCGTTGCAATACTTGGCATGCGTCAGGGCTGGGGTAAGGAATTTGTCCACGCAGCCTATCGTCGTTGGCTCCAGCTTGGCCAGGAGACTGGAAGCGAACCCAATCTGTCGGAAAGTTTGCGTGACATCGGCCAGGATCCTCAGTCGGTACTCGCGTTAGCGAACAGCTCCGAGACAGAAGCCGCCCTGATGGCGGCAACCGATATCGCGCGAGAACTCGGCATCTTTGGTTCGCCGACGTTCGTGGTGGGGCGTGAGCTTTTTTGGGGTGACGACCGCCTCGAGGATGCGATCAGCTGGCATAAACATGGTTGCGTAAAGCTTACCCGCTGATCTGCAGATATCCCCGCCATTTATGCCGAAGAGGCCGGATCGGACTCGTCTGTCTCACGCCAGCGCCAACCGCTGCCGCGCCGGTCACTTCATGGTTTCGGCGTAATTCGGAGGTTTGTCGCTGGCTTCGGTATATTGCCCTCGCGTATTGTAGGCTTCGCGCGCCAGCCAGCTCCGCTGGCGGCCAGCTCCGCCCCCCGCTTCAACATCTCCGCCAGTCTCGTTGCGTCCTGCCTGTAGGACGCGGTCTCGCCCGAATAGCGCTTGAGGAAATCGCCAAATGCTTCGGGGCCGCCGGGCACGCCCTCATAAGCCTTCGCGACCTCGTCGAGCGTTTCCTCCATCCTGGCCATCGCGACCAGAAAACGGCGCCATCGATGTCCGTCGAGGTCGAATTCGTCGCGCAGCGTCTCGCCGGCCCGCTCGCCGTAGTTCACCAGCTTGCGGATGGTGGCTTCGTCCATCGCGAGATTCAGTCCGCCCTGCTCCGGCTTGAGCACGACATGCGCGATCCGCTCCCGGTATCCGGGAAGCGTGCTTTGCAGATTGTCCTGCCAATCCTTGGCCGACATAAGCAGCCGCATCAGGAATCCACCGATTCCGTCGAACGGCTGAACCGGCAACTGGCTTCCGCTGCCACTGCTCGATGGCAGCCAGACGTCGTCACGATTTCGCTTCTCGTCGTAATCATCGAGGGATATTGCGAAGGTTGGCGTGTTCGGCAAAAGACGATCGAAAAAATGAATTGGAAAGTTGCTCGACAGACCCCCGTCGCTGAACAGGCATCGTCTAAGCTTGTTGCGTTCGGCCTCCTCCAGGAGCGTGAAATCACGTCGCCATAGCGGCACGGCGGAAATCAGCAACGGAAAACTCAGACTCATCCGGGCGCCGACGATCAGCGGCAGCCGCGCCGGATCGGGGAAATGATAATATTCTCCGGCCTCTCCGGCGGGAGGGATAAACCGATCACATTGGCTGGTGAGAAATGCCATGACGCCGCTGGGAAAGATTGGCTCCCATTCGCTTTTTTCGAAGACGAAGCGGTGGTCTTCCGGCATGGGCAAAGTATAGGGCCGCTTCTCCATCAGACTGGTCGTCATCATGGCCAGTTGAATAGCCGGACGGCCATCGGGCGGCGCGGCCAGGTCGCCAAAGCTGAGCGGGCGACCTGTCTTGTTTCCCGCTGCCTCATCAATCAGGTGCGCAAGCCAGTCGGTAAATCCATCCTTGGAGGAATAGGGCTGGCGGATACCGGGGCAAAGGCCAAAATCATTCTCAACGAGGTCGGTATTCGCCGCTTTCACCAGCCGCCAGATAACTCCGGCAACCAGGCCTGTCAGCGCGAGCAGCAAACCAAACGCCACAAACCCTGCGCCGCCGCCGATTGCCAGCGCGATCAAAGCGACGACGAGGCCTGGCAGGAGCCCGAGCAATGCGCTCAGCCAGTAGCCGCCGACCGCGGCCCCGGTAATGGCGATGATCCGTCCTGTCTTCGTTTTCGCCTTCAAGGCAGCGACGAAGATATCGAACAACGGCTTCAGAGCCGGTGTCGGCTGAAACATGGAGAGAAGGCTCGAACCTACCTCATCGGGAATCTTCTCCAGCCGATCGAAACCGGCATCTTCGGTATGGCGTCCGTACTCCGCCGCGGCGGCAGCCACAGCCGCTATAGCCCCGGCCGACGTTCCTCCAATGTTCGAAAATCGATACTTTTCGGCGAGAGAAACCAGTGCAAGCGGGTAGACCACGCCGCTCGTGATCCCGCCTTTCAACACGATATCGCAGATTTTTTCCGGCTGTCCGAATCGCGACGCTTGATCCGCCATCGTCATGCCCTTTTACCGTTTGGGAGGGCGCACAGTGAACCGTAGCGTTCTCAATCTCAAGTAGAATGCTGTCGAAACGGCCCAGCCATCTTCGCGTTGACGATCCGCTTACGCCAGCGCCAGCCGCCGCCGCGCCCGGATCAACAGCGACACTACGATGGTAATGTTGAGCGCATTCCACGCCAGCCCGTTCAGGAATGCCGCGGCGTAGGAGCCGGTGGCGTCGAAGATCACGCCAGAGACCCAGCCGCCGAACGACATGCCGAATACGGATGCCAAAATCACAATGCCGACGCGGGTCGCGGCTTCGCTCGCTGGCATCGCCTCGCGGACGATGATGGCGTAGCTCGGCACGATGCCGCCCTGGAATAGGCCGAACATCGCCGAGATGATGTAAAGCGAAGTCAGGCTGTCGAAAAACAGATAGAACAACAGCGCAAAGCTCTGCGCCGCCGATCCGATCAATAGCGTGCGGATGCCGCCGATCTTGTCGGCGAGAAATCCCGAGCCGATGCGGCTGATGACCCCGAACGCCATCATCAGCGACAGCATCTCGGCGCCGCGCGCCACGCCGTAGCCGAGATCGCCGCAATAGGCGACGATGTGGACCTGCGGCATCGCCATCGCCACGCAACAGGCAATGCTGGCGATGCACAGCATCACGGTCAGCGTATTGGTCGAGAGCCTGAGATCGACCCGCGGCGGCGGCGCGTTGTCATGACTGCGCATCGCCGCCCTGCCGATCTGGGCGCGAAGCACCAGCAGCACGATCGTCATCATCACGGCGCAGAAAATACCGATGGCGATATGGGTGGCGCGCCAGCCGGCGGACTGCATTCCCCAATTGACCAGCGGCGGCCAGATCGTGCCGCCGACATAATTACCGCTGGCGACAATCGTCACCGCCAGCCCGCGATAGCGTTCGAACCAGTGCGAGGCCTCAGCCATCAGCGGGCCGAACGTCGCCGAGGTCCCCAGCCCGATCAGGACGTGCACCGCGATGAATTGCCAAAGGGTGGTCGACAGTCCGGCGAGGACGTAAGCAAGCCCGAGGAAGCTGATGCTGAGCGCCATCGCCGCCACGATGCCGAAGCGGTCGGTGACCTTGCCGGTGGCGACGCCGCCGAGACCGAAGCCGAGCATGGTGAGGGTGAAGGCCAGCGACACCGCGCCGCGGGTCGCGCCGAATTCGGACTGGACCACCGGCAGCACCACCACGACCGACCACATGCCGACGCTGCCGATCGAGCCGATCAAAAGCGCCAGCGCAAGCCTCACCCAGGCCTGACCGGAGTCAGGGGTGAAGAGCGGCGAATCTCGGGATGGATCGGAAGGCGCGTGCACGGCCGCAACTTCGTCGCGCGGAGCCCTGGGGTCAACCGGCATGGCGCGATAATGGGCATGCAGATGCGGTGCAACAGAGCGGTAAGCGTCATTCCGGGGCGATGCGTTAGCATCGAACCCGGAATCTCCATCCGATTACTGCGAGATTCCGGGTTCGCCGCTTTTCGCGGCGCCCCGGAATGACGTGCTGGGCCCCGTTAACGCTTTCCTAACCATAAACTGGGCAAAAATTGCCGAGTGAAGTCGAGTGTCGTCGAACGCGTAAGACGGGGGAGTACCCGTGGACGCCAATGCGGTGCCTCACTTTCGAAACGGTGGTCCTTCGGCCGCCGCGCAGACGTTTGGCGCCCGCGACCGGCATTCGCGGGGGGAAGCGGCAACCATGGTCGATGTCACGGCGGGTCAGGGCGGCGCGACGCCGGGGGCGGGATTTCCGAGTATCGGTGAAATCGGCACCATGCTGAGGCGCGGCGATCTCGCGCTGGCGTTCGGCATCCTCACGATTCTGGTGGTGCTGATCCTCCCTCTGCCCTCGATCGTGCTCGATCTCTTTCTCGCGATCTCGATCACGCTGTCGATCCTGATCCTGATGACGGCGCTGTTCATCCAGGCGCCGCTGGAATTCTCCTCATTCCCGACCATCCTGTTGATTTCGACCATGCTGCGGCTGTCGCTCAACCTGGCCTCGACGCGGCTGATCCTGTCGCGCGGCCACGAGGGCACCGCCGCCGCCGGCCACGTCATCGAAGCCTTCGGCAATTTCGTGATGGGCGGCAATTTCGTGATCGGAATTATCGTCTTCGCCATTCTGGTGATCGTGAATTTCGTCGTCATCACCA
>VAZH01000024.1 GCA_005884465.1 Alphaproteobacteria bacterium
AGAAGATCATCATCTTGAGCACGCTTGCTTTCGGCATCGGCACGCTGGTCACCGGGTTCGTCCAGGATGTCAACACGCTGCTCGCGATCCGGTTTCTGACCGGGCTCGGCCTCGGCGGCGCGATGCCGAACGCCGTTGCCATGACGTCTGAGTTCAATCCGCGTCGCCGTCGCGCCACCATGGTGATGATCATGTTCTGCGGGTTCTCGGTGGGTGCAGCGCTCGGCGGCCTGCTCGCGGCGGCGCTGATCCCGCAGTTCGGCTGGCGCTCGGTGTTCATCGTCGGCGGCGTCGCGCCTTTGCTGCTGGTTCCGATCCTGGCGCTGCGGCTGCCGGAATCGGTGCGGTTCCTCGCGCTCACCGGACGCGCGAACGAGCGCGTCGCGCAATTGCTTACCTTCATCAGCCCGAAGGCTGTGTTTGCGCCGGCAACGCAGTTCGTCATACACGAACCGGGGCTGGCAGGGATTCCGGTGCTGCATCTTTTTAGGGAGGGCCGAACCCTCGTCACGCTGCTGTTGTGGGTGGTGTTCTTCATGAGCCTGCTCGACCTTTATTTCCTGTCGAACTGGCTGCCGACCGTGCTCAATGACCTCGGCGCGTCGGTATCTTCGGCCGCCGCGATCGGATCGATGTTGCAGGTCGGCGGTGTGGTCGGGACGTTTGCGCTCGGCAGCATCATCGACCGCTTCTCGTTTCGCGCGCTGGCGCTGGTGTATTTCGCCGCGGTTTTCGCGGTCGGCGCGATCGGCCAGCTCGGTCACTCCGTCGTCTTCGTCACCATGGCGATCTTCGCCGCCGGCTTTTGCATTGTCGGCGGCCAGATCGCCGCCAACGCGCTGGCCGCAGGCTTCTATCCGACGTCGGTCAGGGCCACCGGTGTCGGCTGGGCGCTCGGGATCGGCCGGGTCGGCTCGATCGTTGGGCCTCTGATCGGCGGCGCGCTACTGACCGCGAAATGGAGCACGGCGTCGGTATTCGCAGCCGCCGCGCTCGCCGCGCTATGCGCGGCGCTGGCGGCGTTTTGCCTGAGCCGGCTCGCCGGCATGGGAGGCAGCGGCAAAGGGGCCGCCGATCAGCCGGCATCGTTCGAGGCCGGCCTGCGTCCATCGACCACGGCGGGAACCTAGGAGAGCAGGCGGTGAACGACGCGGACAAGGACGCCAAGGCACGAAATCGCGAGATCGCGCAGAATGAAGCCGAGCGGCAAACCGTCGGCGACATCCGCGTCAGCGGCTGGGCGATTGCCGCCGCCGTCATCATCGGCCTCGCCGCCATCGGCTGGGTGTTGATCCACAACAGCTAAGGCAGTTATGGATTGAAATGCCGCGTCATCTTTTCCTCATCCTGAGAGGCTGACTTAAAATGCAGCCAATGGAATAGGGCTTTCTAGCAAAACTCGTCATGCCCGGCCTTGTGCCGGGCATCCACGTCTTAGCTGCGCTCGAGCAAGAAAGACGTGGATGGCCGGGACATCCAGCGCGAAGACGCGCTTCGCGCTTTTGCCCGGCCATGACGAAAAAGAGAATCATTTTCAAGTGGTTAGAAAGAGCCCGAAACGCTGGATGCATTTTCGGTCAGGCTCTGAGGAGCGGCGTCTTCGCCGCGTCTCGAAGGATGAGACATTTTCGACCTCATGGTTCGAGACGACGCAAGAGCGTCTCCTCACCATGAGGATTGACTTTCACGCCACCGCGCCCGATGCCCGCAATTGCCGGATCGACGCCTCGTCGTAGCCGGCCTCGCGCAAGACTTCATCGCTATGCTCGCCGATGCCGGGCGGACGTCGCGGCGGGATTTTCTGGCTGCCGTCAACCCAGATCGGGCTGTTGATGGTGAGCATGGTGTCGCCCTCGAACGGCACCAGCACTTCGTTCTCGAGCATCTGCTTGTCATCAGGAATGTCGTCGAGGATGCCGACCACGCCGAACACCAGGCCGTTGCCGTCGAGTATCTTGCGCCATTCGGCGAGATCCTTTGTGGCAAATATCTCGTCGAAGATCTTGATCAGTTCCAGCGACCGCGCATGGCGGTCGGCCTTGGTGCCGAACCGGGCATCGGTGATGAGATCCTCGCGGCCCATGCAGCGCGCGAGCACGGGCCATTGCCGTTCCTCGTTGAGCAGCGAGAGGATCAGCCAGCGTCCGTCCCGGCATTGATAGTGATTGGTCACCGCGTTCAGCGCGCGCTCGCGCGGACGCCGCTCGCCGAATTTTGCGCCGCAGAGTTTGGCCTGGGCAAGCACACCGCTGGCCCAGATGCCGTTGGCCATCAGGTTCGAGCTTACATGCGAACCCTTGCCGGTGCGTTCGCGCTTGTAGAGCGCGGTGACGATCGCGCCGTACAGCGCCATGGCGCAGGGGTGGTCGCCCATGCCGGCGACCGAGCGCGCCGGCGTGGTGTTGGTATCCGCGCGCACCAGATCCATCAGACCCGATCGCGCCCAGTAGGCATTGCTGTCGAATCCTGGCTTGTTGGCCTCCTCGCCTTTTTCGCCGTAGCCGGTGAACGACGCGTAGATCAGGCGTTCATTGAGCGGCGCAAGCTTTGCATACGCCATCCCGAGCCTCTCGCGCACGGCGGGCGGAAAATTGGTGATGAAGACATCGGCCTCGGCAACCAGGCGATACAGCACAGCCTGTCCCTCCGGCCTGGAGAGGTCGAGCGCGAGGCTTCGCTTGTTGCGGGACTCCAGTATCCACGCGAAATTGTGCCGGCTGACCGGATACCCCGGCAGGTTCGGCAAATTGCGGTAGGGATCGCCTGATCCCGGCGGCTCGATCTTGATCACCTTGGCGCCGAAATCCGACAGCACAGTTGCGGCCGCCGGCGCTGCGATGAAACTTGCGCAGTCCAGAACCTTGAGGCCTTCGAAAATACCGTCCGCCATGGTGAGGTCGCTCCCGTGATTTCTTGTTGATTTTGTTCCGCGTGCTGGAATTACGCTTGGGGACAATGAGGATCAGATGCCATTTGGCCCATCTTGGCCATATGATGCAACGGGTGAAACTGTGGCGCGCCACGGACGATGCCGTCATCCTGAGGAGCGGCCTCTTGGCCGCGTCTCGAAGGATGGGCCGGGGATTGTCATCCTTCGAGGCTCGCAAGAGCTCGCACCTCAGGATGACGTCCTCACTCCATATCCGACATCAGCGCGGCGTTGCCGCCGGCGGCCGCGGTGTTGATGGTCACGGTCTGTTCGGTCGCGAAGCGCGACAGATAATGCGGACCGCCGGCCTTCGGACCCGTGCCGGACAATCCGTGGCCGCCGAACGGCTGCACGCCGACCACAGCGCCGATCATGTTGCGGTTGACATAGACGTTGCCGACGGAAAGCCGGTTGATCACCGCCTCGACCGTATCGTCGATGCGCGAATGAATACCGAGCGTCAGCCCGTAGCCGGAACGTTCGATCGATTGCAGCACGCGATCGAGCCAGTCGGCGGGGTAGCGCACCACATGCAGGATCGGTCCGAACACCTCTTCTGTCAGCTGATCGGTATCGGACAATTCGAAGATATGCGGCGCGACGTAAATGCCCTCCGGCGCAGTCCCGGCGAAATGCACACGCGCTTCTTTTTTCATTCGGGCGATATGGGTCTCCAGCTGCCGCTTGGCTTCATCGTCAATCACGGGCCCGACCTGGGTGGCCAGTTCCCGCGGATCGCCGATTCCCAGTTCGCGCGCGGCGCCCGCAATCATCTCGATCATGCGATCGGCGACATCGTCCTGAACGAACAGCAACCGTAAAGCCGAGCAGCGCTGCCCGGCCGAGCGGAACGCCGACGTTACGACGTCGTCGGCGACCTGTTCGGGCAGCGCGGTCGCATCGACGATCATGGCATTGATGCCGCCGGTTTCCGCGATCAGCGGCACGATAGGCCCGTCTTTGGCTGCCAGCGTCCGGTTGATCGATCTCGCGACCGCGGTCGAGCCCGTGAAGACGACACCGGCGATGTCTGGATGCGCTGTTAGCGCCGCGCCGATTTTGCCGTCGCCCGGCACCAGATGCAGCGCCGACCCCGGCACGCCGGCTTCATGCAGCAACCGGATCGCCTCCGCCGCGATCAACGGCGTCTGTTCGGCGGGTTTTGCCACCACCGTATTGCCGGCCATCAGCGCCGCCGTGATTTGCCCCGTGAAGATCGCCAGCGGAAAATTCCACGGCGATATCGCAACGAACACGCCACGGCCGCGCAGCCGCAGCAGATTGCTCTCGCCGGTGGGTCCCGGCAGGGCTTCGCCCGCGCCGAACAGTTTTCGTCCCTCGCCGGCGTAGTACCGGCAGAAATCGGTCGCCTCGCGCACTTCCGAAACCGCGTCATCCAGCGTCTTGCCGCCCTCGCTTTGCAACAGCGCGATGAAATGCGCACGCCGCTGCTCCAGCAGCGTTGCGGCTTTCTCCAGGATTTCCGCGCGCATCCCGGCCGGCGTCCTGCTCCAGGCTTCGAATCCCCGCCGCGCGGCTGTTATCGCTTCGTTCGCGTGCTCCGGCGTCGCATCAATAACGGTTCCGACGGTAGTCGTCGGGTCGATGGGGCTGACGACCTGTCGCGCCGCGCCTGCTCTGGTGTCGCCGTTGACGAGAGGCGCTGCCGTGACAGGCGCGGTTTCCGCGGCGATCGCGGCGAGCAGTTCGTCCAAGGCCGAGCGCTCGCCGAATTCGATGCCGCGCGAATTTTGCCGCTGCGGTTGCAAGAGATCGCGTGGCAGAGGGATGTTCGGATGCCGCGCGTTACTGGCGTTGCCGATGATTTCGGCCGGACGCCGCAGCAGCGTTGCAACCGGCACATTGTCGTCGGCGGCGATAGCCACGAACGACGAATTGGCGCCATTCTCCAATAGCCGCCGCACCAGATAGGCCAGGAGATCGCGATGACTGCCGACCGGCGCATAGGTCCGATAGGCCAGCTCGGGGCGATCCTGGCTTAATTGCGCGTATAGCGCCTCGCCCATGCCGTGCAGGCGCTGAAACTCGAATCCGCTGTCGCCGGCAAGTTCGAGAACGGTCGCGACCGTCAGCGCGTTGTGGGTTGCGAATTGCGGGAACAGGCGCGGCCGCAGCGCCAATAGCTTTTGCGCGCAGGCAATGTAATTGAGGTCGGTCATCGCCTTGCGGGTAAACACCGGATAGTCGTCGAGCCCGCGCTCCTGCGCGCGCTTGATCTCGCTGTCCCAATAGGCGCCCTTGACCAGTCGCACCATCAATCGCCGGCGCAGCGCGCGCGCGAGATCGTCGGTATAGTCGATCACGGCCTCCGCGCGCTTCTGGTACGCCTGGATTGCAAGCCCAAAACCGTCCCAGCCGTTAAGCGAAGCGTCACTGAAGGCGGCCGCGATCACCTCCAGCGACAATTCCAGCCGATCCGCTTCCTCGGCATCGACGGTGAAATTCAGGTCATAAGCCTTGGCCCGGCGGGCGAGATCGATCAGCCGTGGAACCAGTTCCTTCATCACCCGCTCTCGGCTCACCGCCTCGAAGCGCGGATGCAGCGCGGAGAGCTTGACCGAGATGCCGGGCCGGTCGGGCAGGGGCCGATCATCGGCAGTGCCGCCGATGGCTTCAATCGCACTGGCATAGGAATTGAAATAGCGCTCGGCATCATTGGCGGTGCGCGCGCCTTCGCCGAGCATGTCAAACGAATAGCGCGCAGCATCCGCCGAATGCGGCTCTGCCCGCGCAAGTGCTGCTTCGATGGTCTCGCCAAGCACGAAGTGGCTGCCCATCAGCCGCATCGCCTGCCGGGTCGCGGCGCGTACCGCCGGGACGCCCAACCGTTTCGCCAGACGCCCGATCGTTCCTTCCGGGGTCTCGCCGGGCTGGATCACCCGCGCCGACATCCCCAGCGCCCATGCCGACGCATTGACCAGGAACGCACTGGATTTCGTCTCGTGGTGCACGAAGTCGCCCTGGCCGAGCTTGTCCTCGATGAACTGGTCGGCGGTGCGGGCGTCCGGCACGCGCAGCAAGGCTTCCGCCAGCACCATCAGCGCCAGGCCTTCTTTGGTGGAGAGCGCGAATTCGCGAAGCATGTCCTCGACGCCGCCGAGGCGGTCGTCATTGGCGCGAATGGCCTCGATCAGACGCGTGGCGGTGCGGTCGATCCGCGCATCCTGCTGCCCGCTCATGTCAGCGGTTTCCAGAAGGCGTGCCGCGATAACGCGGTCGTCCGGCGCGTAAGGCGCCCTGAACGACGGAAAAAGTGAGGGATCTTTCATGGCGTGTCTCAAGCTCCCGCGCGCTATCATGCCGCCGCTATTGGCATCGTGAAACCGCTGCTGTAGTTTTCGCCAGATTTTTTTATTGGAAGTGGCGACGAATGGGGCTGATGGAAGGGCGGAAACGATCTGGCGGCGGGGGCAAAATGCGGGCGTTTTGCGCTTCTGCCGTGAGCTTGATCGGATTGATCCTGATCGCCGCGCCGCTGCCGGCGTTGGCGATCGAATTGAGCGCGCCGCAGGAAGCGCTGTACACGACGGTGTCGATTTTTCCGCCCTCGGCGAACTCCATGACGGTTTGCTACGGCTTCGTCTGCAGGCGCCGCGAGATTCTCGATTTCACCCCCGCCGACCGTAACGCCCTGACGCAGATCCTTGCGGCGGGCCGCGCATCGGCCGCGGCGGAAAGGGCGGCGGTGCAGAAGGCCGTGATCTGGTTCGACCGCCGGATGGGGCCGGTGATCGGGACCGACAAGCGCGTCGCGAAAGCGGATTTCCGCTACCTCGACGACAAGCACAATTACGATTGCTGGGACACCACCCGCAACACCACCAGCCTGCTGCTGGTGCTGCAGCAATGGGGCCTATTGAAATATCATGTGGTGGGCGACCCGCATTATCGCGGCAATGCGCTGGTGTTGCAGACGCCGCACAACACCGCGGTGCTGGTCGAGCGCGCGACCAAGGCCGAGTGGGTCGTGGACATGTGGCCGCGCGGCTATTTGCAGCCGCCGGATGTCATGACGGTCGAACAATGGGTCACGGAGGATTGAGCCGAATCAGCGCGTTCTGCACTGACCCGGACACGCGCAAGCGCGGCGTCCCTCCGCCCGATGCACTCAGTCTGTTTTCGAGATTTTCCTGGAAGCCCCACTCCCGGATTGCATCCGAGAGTGCGCTGTCGCAGCCCGTGCGCTTGGCGTTAAACCTTGAGGTTCTCCGCCGAGGTCTTGCCGCGATTGGCGACTTCTTCGTATTCGACCGTCTGTCCTTCGTTGAGCGTGGAAAGGCCAGCTTTCTCGACCGCCGAAATATGAACAAAAACGTCCTTGCCGCCACTGGAAGGCTGGATGAAACCAAAACCCTTGGTCGGGTTGAACCACTTTACAGTACCTTTAGCCATCACGTCGTCTCCGCGGGAGCAAAAACAATAGCGAACTGCCGGTCCCCGCAAACCGGCCATGCCCGAGGCGCGCACGATACGCGGTATGGGGCACGCTTGATAGCTTAAACGGCATCGGAATTTCCGCGGAAAACCCTCATTATCGCGGCGCATTTGGCCATTTTGCCAGTTCCGCGACCATTTGCAGCGGGCGAGCCGATGGTAAATCCCAACCGGCTGCAATTTTGTTGAATCGAAAGCACCGGCGCTGTGCCACCCGGAGCGAGCGTACGAGGTTCAGTTTTCGGACCCGAATTTCAGTAGGTCGCGGCGAGATAATCGACGATCTTGGCGGCGTCGGCATCGTCGATCGGCGCGCCATAGACCTTGATCATCTTCGTCACTTCGGCCTGCCAGAAGTCCTTCTTGAATTTCGGCCCGCGCGGCTGGGTGTTGATGTAGTCCGCGGAGTGACAGGCCGTGCAATTGTTCTGCACCACCTCGAGATTCGGTCCTGGCTTGAACGCCGCGGTCTCGTCCGGAAGCGTGTAGGAGACCGGAGCCGCGTTTGCCGAAGCCAAGACCAAGCCCGCGATGGCGGCAGTAGCGAACAGAGGAAGAAATTGACGGATCATGACTGGTCTCCTCACGCCGCGGTGACGCGAACGGTTTCGACGACGTTGCGCAGGTAGCCGGGCGGATTCCACGTCGGCTCGGTCGGCTGCGTGTCGCCGGCATTGTTGGTGGCGCGAACCTTGAGTTCGTAAGCGCCTGCCGCGAGCTTCACCGGCAGCTTCCATTCGCGGAACGAATATTTTCCGAGGTCCTTGCCGAGTTTTGCCGGTGTCCAGGTCTTTCCGCCATCGATCGAAACCGCGACTTCCTTGATGCCCTTGCCGCCGTCGAACGCTATTCCCTTCAGCGTCGTTCCGCCCGGCTTGAGTTTCGCGCCATCGCTCAGGTTGGTGATGAAAGAGCGGACGGTGAAGCGGTTGATCGGGATCGTTGCCTTGGGTGCGGTGCCCGGCTCGACGCATCCGCAGGGCGTGTCCGGAATCCGATAGGCGGACTTCATCCAGTAGCCATCGAATACATCATCGATCACTGTGATTTCGTTCAGGTGCTTTACCCAATAGGTGCCGTAATAACCGGGCACGACGAGACGAAGGGGAAAGCCGTTGAGGACCGGCAAATCCTCGCCGTTCATGCCATAGGCCAGCATCACTTCGCCATCGCGCGCATGGTCGATATCGAGCGCCTTGACGAAATCCGGCGTCTTGTCGCTGACCGGTCCGTCCATGCCGTTGAAGGTGACCTGTTTGGCGCCCTGCTGCACGCCGGCCTTGTCGAGCACGGTCTTGAGCGGCACGCCGCGCCAGCGCGCATTGCCCATCGCGCCGTTGCCCAGTTGACCGCCGGCGACGCGCGGATTGAAAAATCCGCGGCTGTTGCCGGAGCATTGGTTGACGGCGACCAGTTCGACGGCGGGGAGCTTTCTTATGTCCTTCAGCGACAGCGTGAGCGGACGATCGACCTTGCCCTTGATCTCGAGCGTGAATTTGTCCGGATCGATATCGAGCGGCACATCCGCCAGATGATAGCGGACGAAAAAAGCGTTGTTCGGCGTAATCGGGCCGTCGTTGAAGACGGAAAATGGCGTCTCCAGCTGCGGCGGCCGGCTGGTCAGGCCGATCATCGGGCGCTTCTGCGGATATTTCACCAGCGGCCGTTCGCCGTTGTCGAAGGGTAACGTCACGGTGTCGAGTGCGAATGCCTTGGCCGAACCGAAGCCTGCCGCAAGCGCCGCCATTGCAGCGCGCTTCATCATCTCTCGTCTGTCGAGCATGCTTCCTCCGAAGTCTATCTATCGGGCTGATCGCCACCGGACTTTAGCGGCGCGATGGTCGCTAGCGGCGATAGTCGCATCGCTCAGCCTTAAGTCAATTCATGCTTTCGGAGCGTGGGCAGGACGTTGCGATGCACAAATTGGCATTCGGCGCGAGTACCATTTTCTTCAGGGCGGAACGCATGGCATATCAATGCGCCGCTGCTATGCAGCGACAACGTCCATATCGCTGATCAGTGCGGACAATGTCTTCGCACGCTTGACCACCCGGATAGTCATCGGTTCGGCGCGTCCGCGGATCGCGACTTCCTGCTCGGGCAAACCATCGGCCGCAAGGCCGGCGCTAACGCGCACCTCTTCCGAGATGACCGCTTCACATGCGAGGCTCTTTGTCATGTCCTGCAGCCTTGCTGCGACATTGACGGGGTCACCGAGGGCTGTGAACACCATGTGATCGCGGTAACCGATATCGCCGATGATCACTTCGCCGGCGTGAATGCCGATGCCGAACTGGATCGGTTCACGCAGATCGTGCTTGAGAAACAAATTCAGCTCGTCGACATTGGCGGCGATCATGGCTGCCGCCTTGAGCGCCTGGCGGCAGGCAGTTTGCGGGCCGGTGGCGAGCCCGAACAGCGCCAATTGTCCGTCGCCGACGAACTGGTTCGGTTGTCCGCCGCATTCGATCACGGCCTGCGACACCGCGCCGAGGAAGCGGTTGACGATGAAAACCGTATCGAACGGCAACCGCTTTTCCGCAAGCTTGGTCGAGCCGCGCATGTCCACGAACATGCTGACCAGATAGCGCTCCTCGCCGATGCGGGAGGGACTTGATGTCCGCAAGCTGGCCGCCGTGATCTGCGGCAGGAATATCTGGAAGAAAGACAGATCGGCTTCCGGCCTGAGCTGACAGGCCAGGCGGATCGCCGGATCCGAGCCGGCCCCGACGCGGTTAAGCACAAACGCCTCCCGCTTGGACGGCTCCGGCAGCGACGAGCAATCCCCAATGATGCGAATCCGGCAGGTCGAGCAGCGGGCGCGTCCGCCGCAAACGCTGGCATGCGGGACGTTGTTGCGCAGGCTCGCCTCGAGCACGCTGAGGCCCTTCGGCACGCGAACCGTCCTGCCATTGCCGTAGGAAAGAGTGATCATGCCGCCGCGGCGCTCGTTCAACGCGCGCGCGCCCCTTGCCAGCAAGACAAGGCCGAGCAGGCCGAGATATCCGATCAGGAAATACTCCTCGATGCTGTCCAGCACGGCTTGTTCAACCGGCGTGCCGACCTGACGCGGCGAAAGATTCTCTGCCCTCCATTCGACGCTATCGCTGTCGAGGACGCTTCGTCCGCCCTGATAGAGGCCCAGCATGGCCAGCGTCGGAACCAGCACTGCTGCCGCAAGCAGAAATGGCGCGGCGCGTTGGTAGAACGCTTTCATCCGCAGCCAGAAGTAGAGTCCGATGCAGCCGTGAACCCATGCAACGATCATGACAGCGTACATCAGCCATATTTTGTACGGCCACACGATCCAGTACGCAAAAAACACCTGCGGATAGAGCTTCTCGTGTCCGAAAAGGGTTTGGCCGAGCCGCACGCCGACAAGGTGGGTGATGACGAGCGCGGGGATGCTCAGGCCGAGCACGAGCTGGAGCGGCTCGATCGCCTTCCAGCGAAATTGCCGGCGTTCGTAGAGCGCCCAGAATCCGAGGCCGGTGTGGACCAGCGCCGCGGTGTAAAACCCGATCGTGACCGGGAGAAATTGCCAGAACCCGGCGTGGTAATAGACACCCGTAGCAAGGGCATCCATCGAAATGTTGCCGAGCGCGTGGTTGAGAAAGTGGCTGACCAGATAGGCGAACAACACCAGCCCGCAGCCGAGACGAATCTGGCGGACGCTGATGCCGCGGATGAACTTCGCGATCTGTTGTCGAGAGAACGAGGCCATGCGATCCAATCAAACGCTCATCAACAGAGATCGACGATAGTAGAGTTTAATTCCCTCAGTGACCACCTTGTCCGGGTCGTATCCTGGCAAGCTTTCCGTGCGCCGTCCCGGCTTTCGCCGGACGACTGCTGAGGGTGTCAACACGTTGACACCGCAATCGGAGTCGGGGAGAAAGCGCCGTGACGATTGCCCAGCCCGCCAGCAGCAGCACCAAGCCGGACAGTTCCGTTTTTTGGCAATGGCTCGCCGTTGCCGCGTTGATCGCCGCGCTGACGATATTGCGGGTGATTTACGCAACCCTGATCGATCTGCGCACCGATGAGGCCTATTACTGGACCTGGTCGAAGGAGAACGTGCTTTGCTTCCTCGATCATCCGCCGATGATTGCATGGTTCATCCGTTTCGGCACCGCGATCTTCGGCGATACCAATCTGGGCGTCAGGTTCGCCGGCATCCTTGCGATGCTGGTCATGCAATTGCTGCTCGCCGATATCGTCCGGCGCGTGACGCATGACGTGCGCGCCATCGTGCTCGCGGTGCTGATGCCGGAAGCAGCCCTTTACTACGGGCTGCTGATGGCCAAGGTCTCGCCCGACGTGGCGCTGATTCCGTTTGCCGTCGCGATGGTGTGGGCATTGATCCGGCTCGACGAAAGCGGCGATGGGCGCTGGTGGCTCGCCGCCGGCGTGTTCGCCGGGCTGGCGCTGCTGTCGAAATTTACCGTCGTGATGCTGATTCCGGCCGTGCTCGCATTCATGCTGGTACCGGACTGGCGTGGGCGCTGGCTGCTCAGCCCGTATCCATGGCTCGCGGCGCTGATCGCGCTTGTTCTGTTCCTGCCGGTCCTGATCTGGAATGCCCAACATGATTGGGCGTCGTTCAGATTCCAGTTGGTGCGCGCAACCGCGACCCATGAGCTATCGCTGCGCACCGTCGCCGATTTTATCGGCCTGCAGTTGGGGTTGGTCGGCTTCATCCTGCTGCCGGTGGTATTGTCGGGCGTGGCGTTGACGGCGTGGCGGGGATACCTCCGCGGCGACGCCGTGGCCATTTTGCTCTCGACCGCCGTGATCGTTCCCTTCGGCTATTTTTTCTGGAAATCGTTGACGCTGCGCGTTGGCGATACCTGGCCGATGTTCATATGGCCCGCCGGATTTGCCGCAACCGCCGTCAATTTAGCGATGCTGCCGCGAGAAGGTTTCCCGGCATCGATGATCAGATCGACCATCTCATGGGCCAATGCGGCGGTTGCTTCCGGCATCGTGATGGTTGTTGTGGTCTTTCTCTATTATGTCGTCAGCCCCTGGAATTTCATCGGCAAGACCGATCCGATTGGTGGGGAAGCTGGTTATGAGCAGGTCGAGGATCGGGTGCAGGCTGAGTTACAAAAGATCGGTGCGACCTGGATCGCAACCACCGACTACCGGACCTACGCCATGCTGCGCTGGTATTTCAACGGCCGCGTGCCGGTGATCCAGATCAACGAGCGCGGCCGGTTCCTGGGCTTTCACGACCCCGGCATGGCTGCGATCAGAGGCCATACCGGGCTCTACGTCGGGCGTGAACCCGACAATGCCAGCCCGTTGTGGACCTCGACGACCGCAATCAGGCAGCCGCTCGGACGGGTCGACCGCAGCTGGCGCGGCATCGTCATGGATACCTATGCGCTGGAAAAACTGACCGGCTGGACGCCGGAGCTTTCACCACCGCCGGACTCGCCGCTCTATCGCTGGCGCGTGCTGGCCGGCGACTTTCACAGCCGTCGCGCGGCGCTGCGGTTGTCAGCCTTGCTTCCGCTGTGACGAAATGGCACATCAGCGTTCCGTCTTACTTTTGACCTGTTCCATTCAGACCCCATTCAGTGTCAGGCTCTGATGCTCTCCATCAGATTTCTTCTTTCGGGTTTGTCATGAAGCATCAACGCAGTTTCGTATTGGCCTTGCTCTCGGTGCTTCTTTTCGGAAGCCTGGCCTCTGTTAGTGCCCAGGCGGCGGAGAAACGCCTCGGGCTGGTCGTCGGCAACGCGAATTATTCGTCCGGAGCTCTTCCGACACCTGCCAACGATGCCGGATTGATCGCGCAAACGCTTCAGGCCGCCGGTTTCGATGTGGTCGGCGTTCGCGACCTTGATCAGGATTCGCTGCGGCGCACGTTCCGGGATTTCATCGCCAAGGTATCTGCGGCTGGCCCGGATACGGTGGCTTTCGTCTATCTCAGCGGCTACGGATTGCAGCTGGAAGGCGAAAACTATTTTGTGCCAACGGATGCGAACATTGCGCGTGATGTCAATGTCTCCTCCGAGGCTTTACGTCTTTC
This sequence comes from Alphaproteobacteria bacterium, assembly GCA_005884465.1. GTDB lineage: Bacteria > Pseudomonadota > Alphaproteobacteria > Rhizobiales > Xanthobacteraceae > Bradyrhizobium. The sequence continues at coordinate 13,425 of VAZH01000024.1, forward strand.
GGACTACACCAAGCCGCTTGCGGCTCTCGGAATCAAGGCGAGCATCGTGGTTCTTGACGGGGCTCGCGCCAACCCGTTCGCCAAATCCGGTCCACCGCTTGCCGGTGGCCTGGCCCTTGTCGAGCCGGACCCGGGAACCTTGATCGCATTTAACGCCGCGCCGGGAACGGTGGCGCAGAACGAGGCGGGTCCGTATTCGTCCTACGCCCAGGCTCTTGCGGAGATGATGCGCGAGGGCGGACTGCCGGTGACGGAAGTGTTCAACCGGGTTCGGCTTCGGGTGAACGACATCACCAAGGGCGCGCAGGTGCCATGGAACGCGTCAAGGCTGCCGGCGCCGTTTTACTTTTTTGAGCGGGCGCCGGATGCACCGCCGCCCCCGGTTTCGCCCGAACAGACGTCAGCGATCCGATCGAAGCCGATCCGTGATTTCGACGTGCGGGAGGCCTACCTGGCAGCTCTCGATCGCGACAATCTGCAGGACTACGAAAGCTTCCTCGTTGCCTATCCCAGGGATCCGATGGCACGACGGGTGCGAGCCATCGTTGCGGCCCGCCGCGAGGCCATCACGTGGCGGCGCAGCCGGAGCGTCGATACGCCCGCCGCCTACTGGTCGTATTTGCGTCGCTACCCCAATGGTTTCCACGCCCACGATGCGCGGCGCCGGCTTGCCTATTTGGCGGCCGCGCTCGAGCCGCCGCCGCGATTCGAAATCATCGGCTACGATGTGCTGCCGCCGCCGCCGGAAGAGATCATTCACGTCGAACGGCCGGTATTGATTTTCGACGATCCGGATTTCGGATTTGAACCTCCGCCGCCGCCTCCGATATTTTTCCTGCCGCCGCGGCCGGTCTATTTTATCGATTTGGCGCCGCCACCGCCGCCGGTCTATGAATACGTTCTTCCCGTTCCGGTTTATGTGCCGGTGCCAGTGTGGTGCAATCCACCGCGGTACATTGAGCCGCCGCCGAACAACTTCATCTACAACAACATTCACAACACCGTCGTGATCAACAACACCACCAATACGGTTACGGTGACCAATCCGGCCGGGCAGATTCAGACAATCTCGCCGCCAGCTCAGTCCCCCGCGTCCCAACCGCAATCTCCCGCTGCAGGGCCGCAGCCTTCGGGGCCGCAGCCTCCGCCTGCCGGCGCAAAATCATCGCCGGGTGCCGGCATTGCCGCTGCCGGCATTGCCGGAGCCGGAGCTGCTGCCTTGCTCGCGCCTTCACTGCCGCCGTCGGTCGCTCCAAAGGCGGTACCGGTTCAGAACACCACTGCGCCAAGCACTCCGGCTCCCGGTTCGACGCCGCCCGCTGGCACGGCACCGACACCCGGCAAACCACCGGTCGCCGGTCAGCCGCAGCCTGCACCTTCGCCGGTTGGTCCCGGGCAAGCACAGAAACAGGTTGTGCCTGAAAGCAAAGGCGGACAACCGCCGCCTGGATCAGGCGGACAACCGCTGCCGTCAATAAACGGCAAGCCACCGGTCGCCGGTCAGCCGCAGCCTTCTCCTTCGCCGACGGCTCCTGGCCAGGCGCAGAAGCAGCCGGTGCCGGAAAGCAAAGGCGGACAACCGTTGCCTGGAGCCGGCGGACAGCCGCTGCCGCCGATAAACGGCAAGCCACCGGTCACGGGTCAGCCGTTGCCTGCTCCTTCGCCGACGGCTCCTGGCCAGGCGCAGAAGCAGGCGGTGCCGGAAACCAAAGGCGGACAACCGTTGCCGGGATCAGGCGGACGGCCGCTGCCGTCAGTAAACGGCAAGCCACCGGTCACCGGTCAGCCGCTGCCTGCACCTTCGCAGCCGACACAACCCTCCGCTCCAGGGCAGCCGCCGAAACCATCGTTGCCCGAATCCAAAAGCGGACAGCCGCCGTCCCTGCCGACTCAACCGAAGCCACCAGCGGTCGCGCCACCGCCACCGGCCCCACCGCCTGCCGCGCGCCCGACGCCTCCGCCGCCGCCTCCCGCTGCGCGTCCGACACCGCCGCCACCGCCGCCTCCTGCTGCGCGCCCGACGCCTCCGCCCCCGCCGCCTCCCGCTGCGCGTCCGGCTCCGCCGCCACCGCCGCGTCCAGCGCCACCGCCTCCCGTTGCGCGTCCGGCACCGCCACCGCCGCCTGTGGCGCGCCCGGCGCCGCCACCACCACCGCCGCCTGTTGCGCGTCCGGCACCGCCACCGCCGCCTGTAGCGCGCCCGGCTCCCCCACCGCCACCGCCTCCGGCCGCGCGTCCGGCTCCGGCGCCCGGAAAGCCGTGCGTGCTTCCAACCGGTCAACCTTGTCCGGGGCGGTGACGCCGGTTGACGCTGAAAGTGCAGTGGCGATGAAGCAAAAGCGCTCGGGATGCCAAGGAGCAGCTCCGAGAGGGCCCATGAAATCAGTCAGCAGGCGTAAATCCCCTGCTTTCCCCACAAAATCGCGAACTGGGCTTGCAAAAAAATAATTGTCCGTTCGCGTTCAGACTTAACAAAGCTTTAATTGCGCAATGTATGATGGTCGGTACGGCGGCCGTGTACCGCGACTTGGGGAAACATTATGGGCAAAATCGCGTCAGCTATCGTGGCGGTTGCGTTGGTCACGAGTCCGCTTGCATTACCGGTATCTGCAAGAGCGGAGAATGGTCAAATCGCCGCCGGCGTGGTGGGTGGACTAATTGGTGGAGCGTTGCTCGGCGGCGCTCTGGCGTCGCGGCCCCCTCCGCCGCCGCCGGTTTATTACGCGCCGGCGCCGGTCTATATTGAGGAGCCTGCCTGCCGTCTCGTTCGCGAGCGCTTCTGGGACGGCTATGGCTGGCAAGTTCGCCGCGTCCAGGTTTGCGATTGATCGCAGAACTTTTCTGCGCTCCCGGCTTGAACAAAATCAAATCCGGCCGCCCTTGGGCGGCCTTTTTGTTTGGCCCAGCGATCGCGCCGGATAGCCTACGCCTCGTCGTCGCGTTTGCGCAGCAGGTCCTTGGCGAGATCGGCGAGCGCGGGCCGGGGCAATGCGGTGAACGGCAGCGGGCGGGTGACGTCGATGGCCGCGAGCCCGAGCCGGGCGGTGAGCAGCCCATTGAGAACGCCTTCGCCAAGACGTTGCGACAATTTTGCCGCGATGCCATGGCCGAGCATCTGCTGGATCAGGCCGTCGCTCGCCGCCATTCCGCCGGTGATCGCCACATGCGCGATGACGTGACGCATCAGGGCGATCATGCCCAGCGCACCCGGCCGCCCGCCGTAGAGCCGCGCCAATTGCCGGATCAGCCGCAGCGACGCTGCGAAGACGAACAGCACGTCGATCAATGCGCGCGGGCTGACAGCGGTGACCAGCGAAACGCGCTGCGCCGCCGACGAGACCAGGCGGCGCGCCTCCTGGTCCAACGGCGTCATCAACTCGCGCTCCGCCAGCCGGATCAGATCGGCGCCGTCGATGATGTCGTCCGTATGGCCTTGCAGCGTGGCGCGCGCCCGCGCCAATTGCGGGTTCTGATGCTCGAGCCTGAGCAGTTCTCGCACGATGGCCCGGCTTTCCGCACGATCGTCGCTTGCGAGCACCCCGATGGCGCGCAAATGCAATTTTTCGATTGCCGCTAGACGCGCAAGACCGAACGCTTCGCGCGCGACAACAATGGCAAACGCCAGCGTGGCGGCCAACGCAAAAGCCAGCCCGACAAGGCCGAGGCCCTCGCTGCGCGCGAACAGATCCTCGATCAAGCGGGTGACGCCAAGCCCGAGGCCGAGCAGGATCAATCCGCCGATCGCGGTCCAGAACACCGCGCCCCAGCGAAAACCCCGTTGCGGGCGCAGGACCGGCGCCTCGACCGGAACCGGCAGCGCAGCAGGTTCAAATTCGGGCGTGACGTGGACCGTGCCTCGGGGCGGGCGGCTTGAATCCTCCGGATCCATCACAACGACGCCGGGGTCGTCGAGCTTGAAAGTCGCCGGCCGCCGATGATGAGATCGCTCGCTCATTGCAGTCTGTCTCCGATCAGGAACTGGAGGGCGCGGTCAAGGCGGATGTGAGGCAAAGCGGGCTCGTCGGAGCCTTCGCGTTCGAGCCGTGGCGGGCGAAAGCGAAGAAAGCGAAAATCGGTCTTTTCGGCTGTGGCGCTGGAGAGGCCGCGAAACGCGCTTTCACCCTTGAACAGCTGTTCCGGATCGGCCGGTAGATCGCCCGGAAAGGTCGCAACCTCGGTATTGCCGTCGAAGGCTTCGCCGCCGGCGATCTCACCGCACGAGGGTGTGCCGAGGATCGACGGCAATTTGTCGCGACCACGTTGCACCTGGGCCTCGCGGGTGGCGCGGACCGCGGCCAGCGCGACGACGTCGATATCGGCGCCGGTATCCTCGGCGCGGGACGCGGCCCTGGTCACGGTCCGCCGCAGCACCGCCTCGAGCCGATCGTGGCTCGAATGGTGCAGGTGATCGGCCTTGGTTGCGGCAAACAAAATGCGATCGATCCGCGGCCGGAACAAACTGGAGAGCAGCGTGCTGCGGCCGATCCTGAAGCAATCCAGAATTCCCGCCAGCGCCGCTTCGAGGTCGTGCAGCGCCTCCGGTCCCGAGTTGAAGGCCGCCAGCGCATCGACCAATACAACCTGGCGATCGAGCCGCGAGAAATGATCCCGAAAGAACGGACGAACCACCAGATCCTTGTAGGCTTCGTAGCGCCTGGTCATCATGGCCCACAGCGATCCCTCGGGCGCCGTGCCGTCGGCCGGCAGATCGAGTGGTGTGAAGGTCAGCGCCGGCGATCCTGCGAGATTGCCCGGCATCAGAAAGCGGCCGGGTGGAAGCAGGCTCATCGCGAAGCGCTCGTCGCGACAGGCGCGCAGATAATCTGTGAACAGCCGCGCGGCCGTCAGCGCCGCCTGCTCGTCTTCGCGAGCTTGCGCGTTCAGTGTCGCCAGATGCGAATGCCATTGCGCCGCGAGGCGCGCGCGGGGTCGTTGCCGCGACAACCTAAGGCTCTCACCGGACCATTGCTGGTAGTTTTTGTTGAGCAGCGGCAGATCGAGCAGCCATTCGCCGGGATAGTCGACGATATCGAGCGTGAGCGTGCGATCCGCGCCATTCTGCCGCTGGTAGTCGATCACGAGCCGCAACTCGCTGATATCGACGGTCGAATTCGGCCAGCGCCGCTCCTCGATCAGGGCGCGCACGTGGTTTTCATAGTCGAAGCGCGGCACAGCGTCGTCGGGTTGCGGCTCAAGCCGGGCGCGAGCGATCCGCCCCGTGGCGAAAGGTTCGAAAATGGGAAAACGACCGCCGCGTGTGAGGCCGTGAATCAGCGCCGTGATGAAGACGGTCTTGCCGGCACGTGACAATCCGGTGACGCCGAGCCTGACCGTCGGATGGAAAAAGTGGTCGCCATATTCCAATAGGGCCCGCGCCGACCGCCGCGCCTCCTCGACAATATCGGAAAAACGGAGGGCCATACGGGCTGGGGAACTCGATTTGATGGGGGCGGTTGGCGGGAGAGCTATCGGAAAGTGGCGATTAACGGGCAGAAATCAAGTTTCATACTTCGGACGCGATTTGGTTAGAGGAATTTCAGGGTTCGTTGACCTCACCTGAGGTATGTTTTAACGCTGCAACCAAGCTTGCCGGAACCGCCATGACTGTCTTCAGACTAAAGCAATTCGCCTCGACCTCCGCCCATGCGATGGCGGGCGCCGTCCGCTGGAATTACGATCGGGCCGAACTGATCGCCGACGGCGTCGTGCACGGAATTGGCGTGTTCGGTGGCGTGGTCGCGGCCACGGTGCTGATCGTGCTCGCCGCGGTCTATGCCTCGCCGTTTGAAGTGGCTGTTGTCTCGGTTTACGTTGCCGGGCTGCTGGCCATGCTGGTGTTGTCGGCGACCTATAATCTATGGCCGATCTCGCGGGCCAAATGGCTGCTGCGCCGCTTTGATCACTCCGCGATCTATGTGCTGATTGCGGCGACCTATACGCCGTTCATCACGCAATTGAAGGACAGCATCTTCGCCGTCGCGCTGCTGATCGGCGTCTGGTGCGTGGCGATTGTCGGGGCCGTGCTCAAGCTGGTGTTGCCGGGCCGTTTCGACCGGCTCTCGGTCGGCCTCTTTCTGGCGATGGGCTGGAGCGGCGCCATGCTCTATGATGCCGTCGTGGCGGTGCTGCCGGCGATGGCGCTCTGGTTCGTGATCGCGGGCGGCGCGCTGTATAGTCTGGGTGTGATCTTTCACGCCTGGCAGCGGCTTCGCTTCCAGAACGTGATCTGGCATTCTTTCGTGCTGTTGGGCGCGGCCTGCCATTACACGGCTGTGCTCGACCTCGTCCTGACCTAGAGATTTGATTGCAAAAAAGCTGAGGTAGCGGTGCAGGTGACGGACAAAATCGTGGTTGTCACCGGCGGCGCCAAAGGCATTGGGCGCGCGCTCTGCGAAGCCTTTCATCGCGCCGGTGCGGCGAGGGTCGTCGTCGCCGATATTGATCCGGCGGGAGCGAGAGCCGTCGCGGCTTTGATCGACGGCGCGGCATTCAAATGCGATGTCGGGAAGGAGAAAGACATTCGCCACGTCATCGAGGAGACCGAGCGGCAGTTCGGCCCGATTGCGCTGTTTTGCTCCAATGCCGGCGTCGGCGGCGGGTTCGACCCGCTGTCCGAGAACGCCGGCGGAACTTCCGATGAGCCATGGTCGAGAAGCTGGGCGGTCCACGTCATGGCGCATGTCTATGCT
>VAZH01000223.1 GCA_005884465.1 Alphaproteobacteria bacterium
CTTCTGCATCAGGTTTCGCCGCCGGCTTCGAGCCGTTCTCGGCGTAGCGTTGTTCCGGGGATTGGCTGCTGGCGCCGCAGCACCGGCTTCCGCAAATTGCATCTTCGTGCCGAACTCCGTTGGGCGCGCGGCTGTCCCAACCCCGTCGCTTGCGACAAATGGGCGCTCATCCTGTGCTGTCGAAGGCGCAACCGCCTCAAGCGCGAGCGGACCCACATTGGCAAGAAACACACGCTCGTATGCGCGGGAGAGCCGCTCGACGGCGGCGTCGAGCGGGAGCCATTCGACGGCCTTCACATCCTCCATCAGCTCGTAGACCTGCTCGCCATTGGTCTCCATGCGCCAGTAGTGAACGGCCTTGGACCGTCCGCCGGATTCATAGACCAGCGTTCCCAGAAATTCGTGCACGGTAACCTCATGCCCGGTTTCTTCCACTACCTCGCGCAGGGCGGCGTCGCGCGCCGTTTCGCCGTCATCGAGCTTGCCCTTGGGAAGGACCCATTCGTTGCGCTTGCGTAAGCGAACCACCGCGATCAGCGGAGTTATTCCCCTCCGCAGCACAATACCTCCCGCCGCCAGAACAGGCGCTCGTGCCATCTCGCGTCCCATGTTTACAATTTCGAATCCCGCTTCGCCGCCGCTTTATGCCTCCACCATATAAAGACATGCGCCGGCAAAAGCGAGGTTGGCGCATGCTCCTGCTTGCCGGGGCGCCTAAACCGGCGAGGCAGATTTTCGCATCAGAAGCGGCACTTCTATCCGCGACTAACTGGTTGACGCCGAAAACCAAAATTTGATCTTGAGACCGGGCGAGTTATCAAGCATTTCGATCCGCGCGCCATGAAGACGGGCGACGGCAGCGACCAGACTGAGCCCGAGACCGTTTCCCGGCGTGTAGCGACTGTGTTCGAGCCGGTAAAAGCGCTTGAAAACGTGCTCGTATTCGTCAGCGGGAATTCCGGGCCCGTCATCGGCGATCGAGACGACGGGTCTGCCTTCAATGATTTCGTTCGCAACGACGACCTGCCCTCCGGTACGGCCATGTTTGATCGCATTGTCCACGAGATTGGCGATGGCATCGAAGATCAGGTCACGATCACCAGTCACCAGCACCTCGCGATCGCCGACAACGGTGAGACGGGTGCCGTCCTGTTCGGCCGCGGCATCGTACAGTTCGACAACCTCGCTGGCGATTTCGACCAGATTCACGTTGCGGAACGCGCCCTTTCGCGCCTGGGTCTCAATTTGCGCGATCCGCGTGATGGAGGAGAATATCCGCAAGACGGCATCGAGGTCGGCGATCGTATCGCCGATCAGCAATTGATCATCCTCGCCAACGCGCTGACCGTGATAGGCCTTCTCCAGCCGTCCGCGCATTCGCGTCAGCGGCGTTCGCAGGTCGTGCGCAACATTGTCGCTTACTTGCTTGACCTCGTTCATCAATGTTTCGATGCGGTCCAGCATCAGGTTAAGGTTCTCGGCAACACGATCCCATTCGTCATGGCTGCCGCGCAGCGGGATACGCTTGTCGAGACCGCTGAGCATGATGGCTCGGCTGGTAGCGTTGATCGATTCAATCCGCCCCACGGTCCGGCGCGTCACCAGGATGCTCGCGACCCCCGCAACCACAAACAGCAATGCGGCGACCGAGATCACGGCCATCTTGATCTGATCGGTAAACCTGTCGAGCTCGCTGATATCCCTTCCCACCAGTAGACGATCGCCGCCCGGAAATGTTTCGAGCATTGCCCGCAACAGCGGCCGGTTGCTCGCGTTGGGTAACGGCTCCGGCGCGCGAAACTCTATCCATCCCCTGGCTGCCGTGGCCGTCGATGGCCATGCATTGAGGTTGCCGCCCAGCGCGGCCAATGAAGGATCGACCAGCAGATAGACGTTGTCCGCAAAACTTTTGTCGGCGATGCGTTGGCGGATCAGGGCGATCAGCCCGTCGCGCCCCGATCGCTCGTGAGCGTCTTGCAGGCTCAAATACTCGGTCATGATCGCACGGTCCGATTGGCCGCGCACATAGGAGGTAGTGGACAGGTACACGTAGCTGAAAAGGGCCGACACGATCGCGCCGAAGATCCCGATCGCGATCAGCGCCAGCTTGAAAGTCGTTGACGTTAAGGTCTTAGTCAGGAGCACGGAGAGAGTATCCGATACCGCGAACCGTATGGATCAGCGGATAGGCTTGCTGGCCGTCGACTTTGCGGCGCACGCGCCCGACATAGACGTCGATGATATTCGTCGAGGGATCGAAATGAAGATCCCAGACGTGCCGCAACAGCATTGCCCGCGATACGATGCGGCCTTCGTTGCGAACCAAATACTCCAGAAGCTGGAATTCCCGAGGAAGAAGAAAAATGTCCTTGCCGCGTCGGCTGGCGGTCCGCGACACCAGGTCGATGGCGAGATCGCCGACCCGCAAGATGGTCTCCTTGACGATGGTGTCACTGCGTCGGCCAAGCGCCTCGATGCGTGCTAACAGTTCGACGAAGGAAAAGGGCTTGACCAGATAGTCATCGCCCCCGGCACGCAAGCCGCGGACCCGATCGTCGACCTCCCCGAGCGCACTGATGATCAGAACGGGTGCGGCGATGCCGTCGTCGCGCAACTGACGCATGACCGCGATGCCATCGATGTCCGGAAGCATGCGGTCGATCGTGATCACGGCATAGTCGCTGGCGACACCGCGGCTCAGCGCCTCGTTGCCGCTGGTGGCCAAATCCACCTTGTACCCGCCGGTCGTGAGCGTCTCCACGACCTGACCGGCAGTTTCCGGGTCGTCCTCAACGACCAAAATGCGGCGGTGACCTCCCGTCATGGTCTTCCGTCTCCGAACGGCTGGCCAAAAGCCGAATTCACTTTAGCAAAGGGTTGCATGGGGAGGCTCGCACAATGAGGTGATGGTCGTCACTGGCCGAACCAGATTCCACTTTGCCGGAAAATGATCTGGTGACGACCATCAGGCTGTCTGGATCCTTGCCCACTAGCTGCTCCGGCGCGATGGCAGCCGATACAACCACCATCGCGTCAGAGTGTCGCTCCAGCAACTCGCCGGATTAGTAGGTCGCCGCGTTGCAACAATCGCGGTGTACTTCAGCAGCCCTAGTATAGGTAGTCGCTGCAGACATCGACCCACTCCCATCCATATGGCGTCCACACCTTGCGCCAGCAGCTGTCGTAGGCGGCGTAGGCGAAGGGCACACCAACGAACGCAAAGCGATGGAAGCGGTGATGGAAGCGGTGATGGAAGAACGCGCGGTGATGGAAGCCGTCCCGGAACGCGAACGTTGAAGACCGAGGCGAGAATGCAGCATGCGCAGCAAGAGGCGCACCCGCGAAGCGGCTGCCGCTGAAATGCCTACCTCCGCTCATGCCGCCGAAGCGCATGCCACCGCTCATCGCGCCGACACGCATTCCTCCTCCCATGCCGCCGACATGCATCCCTCCTCCCATGCCGCCAGCATGCACGCCGCCTCCCATGCCGCCGCCATGCATGCCACCTCCCATGCCGCCACCGCGACCGAACGCCGATGACCCAAGGGCAAGCGTGGTAGCAAGGGCACCCGCGATGAGGCAACTAAGGACCTTGTTGTTCATCGAATTTCCTCCGTGGTTGAATTTGCGGCAACGCCCGCCGCCGCAAGAAGAAAACAACCAGAAGCCCCAAAGGATGCAACGATTTCAAATGACAAAGGCGACAGTTTCTGACACGGAAGTTAGTTTCATCGACTCGCAGGCGGCGCGTCGGTCGCGAACGCCCGCGCTGCGGAGCCCATCGATCATCTCCTGCGCCCATTCATCCCGGCATGGAAAGGCATGGGGCACGAGCGGGTTTTTGCATCAAGGGTTGACCGGCGTAAATCCGCGCGGATTCCACGCGGCGGGCGGGCCGCAGCGAACGGCTCGGCTGCAACGCACTCAGATTGCCGATGAACTGCCTTGCGCTGTTTTCCCAGGAGCGCTCAAGCGCAAAACTCCGGCAAGTCTCGCGGGGAGCCTTCTGCGGTCCATCCCCGATCACAATCTTGGATCCGGGCAAGCGTCCTTTTTCGGGCCGTTTCGAGTTTTTTCGTGTAACATTGCAGAACAATGTCATCATCTGACCTCAGCGAACCGCCCCCAATCTCCCGCAGAAGGCGGAAGCGGAGGAGCTATTCGCTGTTGATTCTGGCCGCCGGCATTTTCCTTTTCGGCGTGGCGGCGGGCACGCTGTACCTGGTTTTGCGGCCGGTCACCTTGCGGATTGCGGTCGGCCCTCCCGGCAGTGACGACCAGAAACTGATCCAGGCGCTGGCGCAAACCTTTGCCCGCGACAGAAGTCCGGTTCGACTATCGCCGATCACCACCGAAGGGGCGACCGAGAGCATCGCGCTGTTCACCGCCTCGAAAACCGACCTGGCCGTCGCGCGGGGCGATCTGAACCTGCCGGCCAATGCCGAATCCGTCGCCGTCGTGCGCAAGAACGTCGCGGTGCTGTGGGCGCCTTCCGGCCTTCCGCCCAAAGGCTCCAAGAAAAAACCAGCCCCAAAAATCAAGGGGATCGACGATCTCGCCGGACATCGCGTCGGCGTCATCGGCCGAACCCAGGCCAACGTCACGTTGCTGCGCGTGATCCTGACCGAATCCGGCGTCAATCCCGACAAGGTGGCGGTCACCCAATTCGGCACCGATCAAATTGCAGAACTGGCCCGCGATCCAGCCATCGATGCATTCATGGCGGTCGGCCCGCTGGACAGCAAGATCACAACCGAGGCCATTGCGGCCACCGCCGCGGCCAGGGGGGAGCCGAAATTTCTCCCGATCGAGGTTTCAGAGGCGATCGCCAAGAAACACCCGCTCTATGAATCCGAGGAAATTGCCGGCAGCATCTTCAGCGCTTCGCCCGCGAGACCCGAGGACAAGGTCGAGACGGTCAGCGTCAACCATCTGATCATCGCGCCGAAATCCTTGTCCGACACCACGGTCGGTACTTTGGTTCGGCAACTATTTGCCGTT
>VAZH01000224.1 GCA_005884465.1 Alphaproteobacteria bacterium
GCGCTCGACTGCTACGATGATGGCGCGATCGAGGAAGGCGATCTGTCGGTGATCGGTCTGGCGCTTGAGCAGTTTCACCATGCCGTCGCCGACAGACGCGTCAGCATCGGCGTCTCCGCGGCCGATCTGCCGCGCCGGCGCGCGCTGTAGGCGTGAAGCAAAATCATGTTTCGCGGGGTCGATGTGGCCTGGAAGCAGCCCGTCGACGTGCCCGCACGGTAAATGATCGTTTGGGAATCCAACTACAAACGATTGAGATCA
>VAZH01000225.1 GCA_005884465.1 Alphaproteobacteria bacterium
GTCGCTACGCAACGTGAGGAACGCCGTCCCTGACGTCACTTCGCTTTCGCCCTCATTAAGCCCGCGCAGGAAGGGGCCGCGGCCGTTGAACTCGTTGCCGAGGCCTTCGTCCCAATCGAAGATGCCGTGGTTGGGCGAGCCGCACAGCACGGCGTGGCTGACGTCCGTAGCCCCGCCGTTCTTGATATGGTTGCGAATGGAATAGCCGCCGCGCGAATTGCCGACCAGAGCCACGCGCGACGCGCCGGTGCGGCGCTTCAATTCCTTGATGGCGTCGGCGAGTTCGCGGCGCTGATCCTCCGTCGAGGATTTGTTCGGCTCCGGCTTGGTATCGTCGGTTCGCGCCAAGGGATCGGTGAAATTGATCGCGAACATGCGCTCGCGCGGAACGCCGTTGGATTCCATCCGCCACAGCGTCGTGATCCACAAGGCCGCTTGCTCGCCATGGCCGTGGGCGAACAGGATCGGCGGAATTTCGCTGGTGCTCGGGCCGGCAGCAGGTGCTTGCGCAAAGGCCGAAAACCCCAAGCTGCCGGCTGCCAAAGGCAAGGTTCCGGCGCCCTTCAATAGCGTCCGCCGCGATAGCCGCATTTTCATGATCTCCCCGTTGTTTTTCCGCATTTTAGCCGCCCTGTGTGACCGCTGATAGCGCCCTAAGCACTGGACAGCCAAGGACTTTCGCGGGCATCACTTGAATTGGCAAGGAATCAAGGCCGGCCATGACCCGGCGCATACGGAACGGGCAATGACTGAACCGCCGAAACGCTCCATGTTTGCCGCCGATAGTGTCGCCGCCCCGCTGCGGCACACGGTGTTCCGGCGCATCTGGCTCGCCAGCCTGGTGTCCAATCTGGGCCTGTTGATCCAGGGGGTCGGCGCCGCCTGGGCGATGACGCAGATGACGTCATCCGCCGACAAGGTCGCGCTGGTCCAGACCGCGTTGATGCTGCCGATCATGCTGATCTCGATGCCGGCCGGCGCCATCGCCGACATGTACGACCGGCGCATCGTGGCGCTGGTCTCGCTGTCGATCGCGCTTGTTGGCGCAACGGCCCTGTCGGTGCTGGCGTGGCTTGGTCTCGTCACCCCGGAAATCCTGCTGGCATTTTGTTTCATCGTGGGCAGCGGCATGGCGCTGTTCGGGCCGGCATGGCAATCCTCGGTGAGCGAGCAGGTGCCGGCGGAAACATTGCCGTCGGCGGTGGCGCTGAACGGCATCAGCTACAACATCGCGCGGAGTTTCGGCCCCGCTATCGGCGGCATCGTCGTTGCCACCGCCGGCGCGGTCGCGGCCTTCGCCATCAATGCCGTGCTTTATATCCCTCTGCTGGTGGTGCTGTTTCTCTGGCGCCGCACCAGCGAGCCGTCGAGGCTTCCCCGTGAACGCCTCAACCGCGCCATCGTCTCGGGCGTGCGCTACATCGCCAACTCGCCCTCGATCCGCATCGTGCTGGCGCGCACGTTAGTGACCGGCTTGATCGGCGGTTCGGTATCGGCGCTGATGCCGCTGGTCGCGCGTGACCTGTTGCACGGCGGCGCGCAAACCTATGGCATCATGCTCGGTGCATTCGGCGTGGGCGCGGTGATCGGCGCCTTGAACATCGGCGAACTGCGCAAACGATTGAGCGGCGAAGCGGCGGTGCGCGCCTGCACGCTAGCGATGGCGGGCGCCATCGCGGCGGTGGCGCTGAGCCGGCAGCCGGTGTTGACCGCGGCGGCGCTGGTGGTCGCCGGCGCGGTGTGGATGCTGGCGGTCGCACTGTTCAACATCGGCGTGCAGCTCTCCGCGCCGCGCTGGGTGGCGGGCCGCTCGCTGGCGGCATTCCAGGCTGCCATTGCCGGCGGCATCGCGATCGGAAGCTGGGGCTGGGGACGTCTGACCGACGCGGCCGGCGTGGAAACCGCGCTATTGGTCTCTGCGGCCCTGATGTTTGCTTCGCCGTTACTGGGGCGGTGGCTGAAGATGCCGCCCGTCGACGCCCGCACTGAAGCCGCCGAGCTCCTCGCCGACCCTGAGGTGCGGCTGCCACTCACCGGGCGCAGCGGGCCCCTGGTGGTCGAGATCGAATATCGCGTCGATCAGGAAAACGCCCGCGCCTTCCACAATGTGATGCAGGAAGTGCAGCTCAGCCGCCAGCGCAACGGCGCCTATGGCTGGTCGATCGCGCGCGACATCGCCGATCCCGAGCTCTGGACCGAGCGCTATCATTGCCCGACCTGGCTCGATTATCTGCGCCAGCGCAATCGCTCGACGCAATCGGAGCGCGCACTGCATCAGCGCGCCATGGATTTTCATCTTGGGCCCGACCCGGTGCGCGTCCGCCGCATGCTGGAACGGCCGTTCGGATCGGTGCGCTGGAAGGAAGATACGCCGGACCGTGCCGCCAGCGAGGTGCTGCCGGTCGCCACGGCCGCGGGCAGCAGCACTTGATCTGACCGCTGCGCCACTATTGCTGGTGCTCGCGACCGGCATCGCAAACCGCTCCAAAAGAGCTCGATTGACGGGGCACCAGCGGATCGCTGCCGAGGTCAGGGGACGTAACTTAACGTCGCATCACCACGACTAAACTTGCCAAACCTCGGCGCAAGCCTAGACTAGCCGCCAACAAATCAAAAAATAACGGCCGGTTCACCAAGCGCCGTTCATCAAGGGAGGATGCCATGACCAAACCAAGCAAGGACAGGACTTCGACTCGTCGCCGTTTCCTGAAAGTGGCTGCGGCGGGGGCCGTTTCGGCGGTTGCCGCCCCAGCCGTTGTCAGTGCCCAGGGCCCCGTTAGCATGCGCTTTCAGAGCACCTGGCCGTCGAAGGATATCTTCCACGAATACGCCCTCGACTACGCCAAGACGGTCAACGACATGACCGGCGGCGAGCTCAAGATCGAGGTGCTTCCCGCCGGCGCCGTGGTGCCCGCGTTCGGGCTGATCGATGCCGTGTCGAAAGGCACGCTCGACGGCGGCCACGGCGTGCTGGTCTACCACTACGGCAAGCAGAACGCGCTGGCGCTGTGGGGCTCGGGTCCGGGCTACGCGATGGACGCCAACATGCTGCTCGCCTGGCACAGGTGGGGCGGCGGCAAGGAGCTTCTCGCCAAACTTTATGCGTCGGTCGGCCTGAACGTCGTCTCGTTCCCGTACGGACCGATGGCGACGCAGCCGCTCGGGTGGTTCAAGAAACCGGTCACCAGCGTCGACGACCTCAAGGGCCTCAAATATCGAACGGTAGGTATTTCAATCGACATGTTCACAGCCATGGGCGCCGCGGTCAACGCGCTGCCGGGCGGCGAGATCGTGTCGGCGATGGATCGCGGCCTGCTCGACGCGGCCGAGTTCAACAATGCCTCGTCGGACCGCCTGCTTGGCTTCGCCGACGTTTCCAAGGTCTGCATGCTGCAGAGCTACCACCAGAACGCCGAGCAGCTCGAAATCACCTTCAACAAGACCAAGTACGACGCGCTGCCGGACAAGATGAAGGCGATCATTGCCAATGCGGTCAGCGCCGCTTCGCAAGAGATGCAATGGAAGGCGATCGACCGTTATTCGCAGGACTACGTCGAGCTGCAGACCAAGGACAAGGTGAAGTTCTACAGGACGCCGGACTCCATTCTCAAGGCGCAGCTCGAGATCTACGACGACATCGTCAAGAAAAAATCGGCGGAAAATCCGCTGTTCAAGGAAATCGTCGAATCGCAGATCGCGTTTGCCAGGCGGGCGACGCAATGGGAACAGGACACCGTCGTCAACCGCAAGATGGCGTTCGATTACTACTTCGGACCAAAAGGGACCGCGAAGAAGACCTGACGGCATATTGAACCGGCAAAGCACCGTTCGGGACGACGACCGGATGGTGCTTTGTCATTTCATTCCTTACTGGGATTGATCGGCGGCGACCAATGACGGTCCAAAAATTTCTGCTTATCATTGACGAAATCAGCACGTGGTGCGGCAAGGCCGCGGCCTGGCTGATCATTCTGCTGATGGCCGTCGTCTGCGTCGAAGTGTTCAAGCGCTACATCATGAACATGCCGACGGCGTGGATCTTCGATGCTGATAACATGCTGTACGGAAGCGCGTTTATGCTGTGCGGCGCCTACACGCTGGCGCAAAATGCCCATGTCCGCGGCGACTTCCTTTACAGCTCGATGCGACCGCGCATGCAGGCGTGGCTGGACATCGTGCTGTATGCGGCCTTTTTTATCCCTGGTATCGCCGCCCTCATATACGCGGGCTTTGACTATGCTGCCGACTCGTGGCGGATCGCGGAGCATTCGAATGTGACGGCAGATGGGCCGCCGGTTTATCACTTCAAATCCGTGATCCCCATCGCCGGCGCGCTGGTGATGCTGCAGGGCGTCGCCGAGATGGTGCGCTGCGTCGTTTGCCTGCGGACCGGGGAATGGCCCAGCCGGCTCAAGGACGTCGCGGAGATCGACGTCATCGAGCAGCAACTTGCGCACAGCGAATATGTCGATGAGGAGTCGCGCAAGATCGCGATCGAGCGGGCGCACGAAATCGACGAGAGCGCGCGCCAGCGCGGTATGGGCGGGGACCTGAACACATGAGCAATCCGGCACTCGGGCTCTTGATGCTCACGCTCATCGTGCTTGTGATCATGATGGGCTTCCCGACAGCATTCACGCTGATGGGCCTTGGCATATTTTTTGGCTACATCGCATTCTATGACCCGACGCATTCCTGGGCAGACAACCGCGTGTTCGATTTGATGGTTGAGCGCACCTACGGCGCCATGACCAACGACGTCCTGATCTCCATCCCGCTGTTCGTGCTGATGGGCTACGTGATGGAGCGCGGCGCGCTGGTCGACAAGATGTTTTACTCGATCCAGCTCGCGTTCCGCCGCGTGCCGGCTTCGCTTGCGGTCGCGACCCTGATCGTCTGCACGTTCTGGGGGATCGCGAGCGGCCTTGTCGGCGCGGTGGTGGTGCTGATGGGCGTCATCGCATTTAATCCCATGCTCAAGGCGGGATACGACGTGAAGCTCGCCTCCGGCGTCATCACGGCGGGCGGCACGCTCGGCATTCTGATCCCGCCGTCGGTCATGATCATCGTCTATGCTGCGGTCGCCGGTCAGTCGATCGTCAAGCTGTACGCGGCGGCGATGTTCCCCGGCTTCTTTCTGTCGTTCCTGTATCTCATTTACATAGTCGCCTGGGCGATGATCAATCCGAAGATCGCCCCGCCATTGCCGGAGGACCAAACGAAGGTTCCGGTGCCGGCGTGGCTGTCGAGGTTCGAGGACACCTATCGTTCGCAAACGATCCTGATCTCGCTGATTAAGGGGCTGCTCTCGCCGTCGAGGGCAAGGCAAATCAAGGCGGAAGACCGTCCGGTCAGCTACTGGATGCTGCTCTCAAGTTTCGGCTACGCGCTGGTGCCGTTTATGATCGTCGCCGGCACGTTGGCCACCGTCTGGTGGTACGTCGTCATTCACCAGCAGGCTGCCATCGAACTCGCGGTAACCGGCGTGCAGCAATTGGGCACACCAGAGCTGGTTACGAACGAGGCCACGCCTGCTGAACTGGGGCCAGGACTCGAATTCTACCTCTGGTTCTGGGGCATCACGGCTGTTTGCGCGCTGTTGCAGGTCCGTTACT
>VAZH01000252.1 GCA_005884465.1 Alphaproteobacteria bacterium
TCTCACCGCGCTGTGCGGGGCGGTGGATCTGCCTGTCAATGCCGATTTCGAGGGCGGCTTTGCGCATAAGCCCGAGAAGGTCGCTGCCAACGTCGCGCGCGCGGTCAACACCGGCGTTGCCGGGTTGTCGATCGAGGATTCGACCGGAGACGTTGCAAATCCGCTTTACGAGCGCGCGTTCGCGATCGAGCGCATCAAGGCGGCGCGCTCGGCGATCGATGCCGACAACAGCGGCGTGTTGCTGGTCGGCCGCTGCGAGGGCTTTCTGGTCGGGCAGACCGATCTGAACATGGTGATCGACCGCCTTAATGCCTATTCGGAGGCGGGCGCGGATTGCCTCTACGCGCCGGGCATCAAGACCAGGGAACAGATATCAGCCGTCGTAACGGCCGTGCATCCCAAGCCGGTCAATCTTCTGATCGGGGCGTCCGGCCTCTCGGTGGCGGAAGCCGCCGATCTCGGTGTCCGCCGCATCAGCGTCGGCGGTTCGCTGGCGCGCACCGCGTGGGGCGGCTTCATGCGCGCGGCGCGCGAGATCGCGGAGAAGGGCAGCTTTACTGAGTTGGGCAACGGCTATCCGGGCGGCGAATTGAACAAGATGTTCAGCTGACGCGCACACGGATGTGCGGCGGGCAAATACCCGCCGCGCGTTGCGTTTGGACCGCGGACTGCCGCGTTACTTGCTTCCCGGCGCGCTGTTGGCCGGCGGATTGGCGGAGCGGTCGATCTCCTGGCCCGTCGGGGCCGACGACGGTGGTGCCTGCGGACGCGCCGGCGCTGCACCGGTCGTCATGCCCTGACCGGTATTGGCGCGAGGCGCTGCGGGAGGCGATGTCTGCGAGGTGTTCTGGGCGGTCGAAGACGTGCCGGCCTGATTGATCGTGGTGTTGTTCAGGCCATAGAAAATCGCACCCAGCACGAGCGCGATGGCGACGGCGAACATCGCGACCTTGGCCCCGCTGGCGGGACCCTCGGCGAGCTCGGGATCCGGCTGCAACTCATTGTCGAGGCGGGCCTGGCGACGGAAGTCATCGTCGCTGAGGTTGGAGCGAAAGGGATCGTCCGGAAAGCGTTCGTTGGCCATGGTGGGGTTCCTCCGTTATTCCTAACAATGGCCGGGGAGGGGCAGGGTTCCTGACTCGAGCGATCTTTCTGGCACGGGAGGGAACTTGAGGGAACCGTGGCCGTCGTTCCGGGGCACGTCGAAGACGCGAATCTCCGATGTGCAATTGCGCATCGGAGAATCTCGAGATTCCCCGAATTGCACATCTGAGGTCTGGTCCTTTGAACCGTCCCGGAATGACGACATCAACTCACTGCATCCGCGCTTTCTTGACCTGTGCCGGCGTCACCAGGGGAGCGGCGTTGCCCCACGAATTCCGCATGTAATTGGCGACATCGGCAATCTGCTGATCTGACAATTGCTTGGCGTAAGCTGGCATCGATCCGGGATTGGGTGCGCGCGGCGTGGTTATGGTCTGTGCACCGTCGAGGATGACACGCAGCGTGCTGGAGGGGTCGACCGACTGCAGATTGGCGTTGCCGGGGAGCGGCGGATAGATCCGCGGGGTGCCGCTGCCATCGGCCTCATGGCAGGCGACACAGGCGTGGGCGTAGACCGCTTTACCCGCCGCTATCTCGGCCTGCGGCGGCGGGGTCACCACGGGATCAGGCTTTCCCGCCGGAAGGTCCTTGAGGTAGACCGCGATGGCGCGAACATCGGCGTCGCTCATCTTCGAGGTCGAATTGGCCACGACCTCGGCCATCAGTCCGCCGGCATGGCTGCGCCCGTTGCGGCCGCTCTGCAGATATTCGACGATGTCACCGACGCTCCAGGATTTCAGCCCGCTGCGCTCCGCGCCGTCGAGCCGCGGCGCGAACCAGCCCTGCACCAGCCCGCCGCCAAAGGCGCGGCCGCGCCTGTCGGCGCCGAATATGTTCTTGGGCGTGTGGCAGGCGCCGCAGTGCGCCGCGCCCGTGACGAGATAACCGCCGCGATTCCATTCCGTGCTTTTCTGCTGGTTCGGCTCGAATATACCGGGCTGGAAGAACAGGAAATTCCAGGCGCGCATGACGACGCGGTAATTCAGCGGCCAGCGCAGTTCCGGCGGCGGCGGGCTGTTGTGAACCGGCGTCAGCGTCGCGAGATAGGCGCGGATTGCCAGCAGGTCGTCACGGATCATTTTCGTGAAATTGGGGTAGGGAAATGCCGGGTAATAGCGCGAACCGTCGCGCCCCACGCCGTAACGCAGGGCACGGTGGAATTCGTCATCACTCCACGCACCGAGGCCTGTCTCGCGGTCCGGCGTCAGGTTGGGCGAATAAATCGCCCCAAGCGGGGTGTCTATGCGCTTGCCCCCGGCGAAGGGCTTTGAGGGATCAGTGGTATGGCAACTCGCGCAATCGGCCGCTTCTGCCAGCGCCTTGCCGCGTGCGACGGTGTCCGCCGAGGGCTCAGCTTGCGCTTCGCCACTGAATGCGCTGCACAAAAGCGCGAGCGCTAGAATTGCCCGCATGGCGTGATGTCGTCCCTGCACCAATTTGTCGCTCCCTGGTGGCATTATCATTATAACGCGAAACCATGTCGGCCGGAGCGCCACGTCGTTTCGCCCGGGGCCCGCGCGGCGACACAAAGCGAAAATAGCTGGCGCCCTTTCTCGCATGAAATTGCGATTTGAGAATACGGGGCTCCAACGTCCAGATTTGTAGTGCGCTGCCTGCGAAAACCGACATAGACTGGTTTTCGCGATCGGCATGATTAGCTAAAAAGAGCCGTCGGAGCCAAGGCTTAAGAGGGTCGAATGGGAATCAACCAAGGTCCGATCAGTCTCGATCAGAAATACAGCCAAGGGTCCGGCCATATCTTCCTGACCGGGATTCAGGCGCTGGTCCGCCTGCCCATGGCTCAGATCCGGCGCGACCGCGCCGCCGGTCTCAATACCGCGGGCTTTGTCTCCGGCTATCGCGGTTCCCCGCTCGGCGGCTACGACCAGCAATTATTTGCCGCCCGCAAGCACCTCGAGCAATACAACATCAAGTTCCAGCCCGGCGTGAATGAAGACCTCGCGGCCACCGCGATCTGGGGTTCCCAACAGCTCAATCTTTCCCCCGGCGCCAAGTACGACGGCATCGTCGGCATCTGGTACGGCAAGGGCCCCGGCGTCGATCGCTGCGGCGACGTGTTTCGTCACGCCAATGCCGCGGGCTCGGCGAAAAACGGCGGTGTGCTCTGTCTCGCCGGCGACGACCATGGCGCAAAATCCTCCACCGTGCCGCATCAGTCCGACCATGCCTTTATCTCCGCGCTGATGCCCTACCTCTATCCTTCCAGCATCCACGAAATGATCGAGATGGGCCTGCTCGGCATCGCGATGTCGCGCTATTCCGGATGCTGGGTCGGCATGAAGGTGATCACCGAGACGGTAGAGACCACCGCCGAGATCGATCTCACCGATGAGATGAAGCCGTTCATCATCCCGACCGACTTTGAGATGCCGCCCGGCGGGCTCAACCTGCGCTGGCCCGACGACCGCTACGAGCAGGACCTGCGCCTGCAGGACTACAAGGGATTCGCCGCGATCGCCTTTGCGCGGGCCAACAAGGTCAACCGCGTCACCATGGATTCGCCGAACGCGCGGTTCGGCATCATGGCTTCGGGCAAGAGCTATGAGGACATCCGCCAGGCGCTGCGCGAACTTGGCATCACGCCGGAAGTCGCCGCCAAGATCGGTTTGCGGCTTTACAAGATCGGCATGCCGTGGCCGCTGGAGCCGGAAGGTGTTCGGCAATTCGCGGTCGGGCTCGAGGAGATCTTCATCGTCGAGGAGCGGCGCGAGATCGTCGAGAACCAGGTCAAGCAGGAGCTGTTCAACTGGCGCGATGACGTGCGTCCGCGCATCGTCGGCAAGATGGACGAGCACGACAAGCGCTTCCTGACATTTGCGGCGGAACTCAGCGTGGCCTCGCTTGCAAGCTCGCTGACCGAGCGGCTGCTCCGCCTCAATCTCAATCCCGAGATCGCGGCGATGCTGCGCGCCAAGGCCGACTGGTTCAACGGCCGCCTGGCCACCCAGATGCAGGCGGTGGCGCCGATCACCCGCACGCCGTATTTCTGCTCCGGCTGTCCGCACAACACTTCGACCAAGGTGCCCGAAGGCAGCCGCGCCTTCGCCGGCATCGGCTGCCATTTCATGGCGCTCTGGATGGACCGCAATACCGAGACCTACACCCACATGGGAGGCGAGGGCGTGCCGTGGGTGGGCGTGGCGCCCTTTACCAAGGAAGAGCATGTGTTCGCCAATCTCGGCGACGGCACCTACTTCCATTCCGGCAGTCTCGCGATCCGCCAGGCCGTTTCCTCCGGCGCCAACATCACCTACAAGATCCTCTACAACGATGCGACCGCGATGACCGGCGGCCAGCACGTCGACGGCGAGTTGTCGCCGCAGCAGATCACCTTCCAGCTGCACTCGGAAGGCATCCGCGAAATCTATCTCGTTTCGGAAAATCCCGCCGTCTATTCGGCTTCCGAGATTGCGCCGGGCACCAAGACCGCGCATCGCGACGAGCTCGACGCGGTCATGAGAACGCTGCGCCAGGTAAAGGGCGCGTCCGCAATCGTATTCGTCCAGACCTGTGCTGCCGAAAAACGCCGCCGCCGCAAACGAGGAACGATGGAGGATCCGGCTCGCCGCGTGATCATCAATCCTGCCGTGTGCGAAGGCTGCGGCGATTGTTCGGTGCAATCGAACTGCATCTCGGTGGAGCCGCTGGAGACCGAACTGGGACGCAAGCGCACCATCAACCAGTCGACCTGCAACAAGGACTATTCCTGCCTGAAAGGCTTTTGCCCGTCCTTTGTCACCATCGACGGCGGCAAGCTGCGCCGGCGCGCGCCGCCCGACCTGGGCAATATCGGCGATTTGCCCGAACCTTTGTCGCGGCCCTCGCTGGAGCGGCCCTATAACATCGCTGTCGGCGGCGTCGGCGGCACCGGCGTGCTCACCATCGGCGCGCTGCTCGGCATGGCCGCGCATATCGAGGGCAAGGCCAGCATGATCCTGGACATGTCGGGGCTGGCGCAAAAAGGCGGCGCGGTGCTGAGCCACGTCCGGCTGTCCGAACATACGGCCGACGTCACCTGTTCGCGCATCGTGACCGGTACCGCCGATCTCGTGCTGGCCGCCGACGAGGTGGTGGCTGCCTCCAAGGAAACCATCACGCTCTGCGAATCCAGCCGTACCCATGGCGTCATCAATAGCCATGTGATTCCGACCGCCGATTTCATCCTCAACCGCGATTTCAGTTTCCAGAGCCGCAAGGTCAACGCCGTTCTGGAAAACGCGCTGACCAAGGATTCATCCTTCTTCGACTTCACCAAGCCGGCCGAAATCCTGCTTGGCGATTCCATCGCCACCAACATGATGATGATGGGCTATGCCTATCAGAAGGGGCTGTTGCCGCTCTCGGCCAAGGCGATCGAGCAGGCGATCGAGGTCAACGGCGTCTCGATCAAGATGAACACGCAAGCGTTCCAGCTCGGGCGACTGGCGGCTGCCGATCCCGCGCGGCTGGCTGCGATGATGAAGGGCCAGGACGAGACGGTTGCGCCGAAGACGCTGGATGCGATGTCGCTCGACGAAATCGTCGTCCACCGCAGCGCGCTCCTGACCAACTATCAGAACGCTGCGCTCGCCGAGCGCTATCGCAAGCTGGTGGGCCAAGTCCGCGACGCGGCATTGAGTGGCGGCTTCGGCGACGCATTGCCGCGGGCGGTTGCAATCAACTACGCCAAGCTTTTGGCCTACAAGGACGAGTACGAGGTCGCGCGGCTCTATACCGATGGCAATTTCGAAAAGCAGCTTCGCGACCAGTTCGAAGGCGACTTCAAGTTCAATTTCAACCTGGCGCCGCCGCTGCTTGGCGGCGGCACCGACGCACTCGGCCGGCCGCGCAAGCGCGCGTTCGGCGCGTGGATGATGCCGCTATTTCGCTTGCTGGCGAAGATGCGTGGGCTGCGCGGGACCGCATTCGATATCTTCGGCTACAGCGCCGACCGCAAGCTCGAACGCGACCTGATCGCAGGCTATGAGAAAGACGTGGCCACCGTGCTTGGCCTGCTTTCGCCGCTGAACCTGGATACCGCGATCGAGCTGCTCTCGCTGCCCGATCGTATCCGCGGCTATGGG
>VAZH01000253.1 GCA_005884465.1 Alphaproteobacteria bacterium
TGCCGGTACGGACATTGGAAACTTCCGCAGGCTCAAGCCCGGCATCCTGGATCGCCTGCTCCATCGCGACATGATTCCAGGCCGCACCTTCGCCGAGGAAGCGCATCGCACGCCGATCGATCACACCGGCCGGATCGAGCGTGGGGGCGCCTTGCACCTGGGAGCGGAAACCGAGCTCGGCGTATTTCTCGGAGCGCGTGATTCCCGACTTGGCCTCATGGAGGCTCGCAAGCACTTCCTGGGTGTTGTTTCCGATCGATGAGACGATGCCCATCCCCGTGATGACAACCCGCCTCATGATCGCCTCGCCCTGTCGTTTCCGTTTTGTGTGATGGCCGTCGTCGAACCGAAATTCGCGTCGCCAGCCGGAGTATTTTACGTTCCCGGCTGCAATGCAGCATCCTGTTTGAACAGCCCGACCTTCAAATCCTTCGCGCGATAGATAATCTCGTCATCGGCCGAAAGCCACCCGTCGGCGACGCCGAGCACGAGCTTTAAACGCATCACGCGTTTGATGTCGACGTTGTACACAATCTTGCGGACGTTCGGCATCACCTGTCCGGAAAGCTTCAGTTCGCTAACGCCCAGCGCCCGGCCGCGGCCCTCGCCGCCGGTCCAGCCGAGAAAAAAGCCAACCATCTGCCAGAGCGCATCAAGGCCCAGGCATCCCGGCATCACGGGATCGCCCTTGAAATGGCAACCGAAGAACCAAAGGTCCGGCTTCACATCGAGCTCGGCGCGAACCACGCCCTTGCCGTATTCGCCGCCGGTCTCGGAAATTTCGCTGATGCGGTCGAACATCAGCATCGGAGGCAGCGGCAACTGCGCATTGCCGGGGCCAAACAGCTCGCCGCGGCCGCAGGCCAGCAAATCCTCGTATTCGTAACCGCCGCGCCGATCCAGCATAGTGCCAGCCTCTCTCAATACCGTTGGAGCGTTTTGGAGCTAAATGAACCCCGCTTCACATCGAAAGCGTGCCATTTTCGCGCATTGGCCCTGACCCGCAGGTCAAGATGGCCCTGCGGCAACCGGCGTCGTCATTGCCGAAATCGCATACCTGCGTCCGGGCGCTCTCTATCATAGGCCCCGCAGGCGGCAAAGCATGACGACACGGGTAAACAGCCCGGTCTCGCCCTCGGTTCCGTTATTATCCAGGTCCTTGTGCTAGTTGCGAAAAACTTGCATCTGACGGATTTGCCTCTTATATACCACGGAGATAGTGCTGAGATAGCAAGCGCGGTGCCTGAAGTGGAAACGAGCGACAACGCTGCGATTTTGAATGACGACCCCATCGATTCAGCGGCCCACAAAGCGGGCCGCCAACCGAGCTTGACCGGTTGTCCCTGGCACGATGTCAACGAAATGCTGCAGGCGGCGGGCCTCCGGCCAACCCGCCAGCGCATGGCGCTGGGCTGGCTTTTGTTCGGAAAGGGCGCGCGCCATCTCACGGCGGAAATGCTTTACGAGGAGGCCACGCTGGCCAAGGTTCCGGTGTCACTCGCCACCGTCTACAACACGCTCAATCAGCTCACCGATGCGGGCTTGCTGCGCCAGGTCAGCGTCGACGGCACCAAGACCTATTTCGATACCAACGTCACCGCGCATCACCACTTCTATCTCGAAAACAACCACGAACTGGTCGACATTCCGGATCCGCATCTGGTGCTGCAGAAAATGCCGGAAGCGCCCGAAGGCTACGAGATCGCCCGGGTCGACATGGTCGTCCGGCTGCGCAGGAAACGCTGAGTTTGAAAACACTCCGCCCGTCGTCCCCGCGAAAGCGGAACCCATAGCCACCACTATTGATCGTTTACAGAAGGCGCCTGCCAGATCGCCCAACGGACAGGCTGCGGCCTATGGGTCGCTGTTTTCGCAGGGACGACCTATTCTTCGGGATGAGGTTCACTCCACCTTCTCATCGGCGTAAACGCCCCACAGCCGCTGCTGTTCGATCCAGCCATCGAAGCCGTTGCCGGCGACGCGGCACCAGCCTGCCGCGCAGCGCTTGACCTGAGCCACGACGCCGGGCTGCAGGCGAGCGACCACCGCGCCGGTCGGATCGGAGCGATCATAGAGCGGCGCGAGTTCGTCCTTGGTCTTCATGGTGATGACGGCGGTGCGGCGACCCGACAGCAGCGAGTGGTAGACCCAGCCCTCCGCGCCTTCGGAATCCCGCACCCGGCGCCAGTTCTCGAATTCCGCGGTAACTTCAACCGGCAGACCGGAGCGGGTGTAGACCCAGGCGACGTCGTTGTCCTTGGTCGGGCCGGCCCTGACGTTCACATGATCGGATTTGAGGCTGACATAGCGCGGAACCGGCAAACCGCTGGTGGTCTGGGGCGAATCCTTTGCCGAAAATCCTGAGCCTGTCGACGCGCCCAGCAAGCTACCCGCGAGCACCACCACAGAACAAAAACGCCCCAACGCCATCAACTCGTCTCCTGCCGAGATACCAACTCAAAATTAAACATCAACCAACGCCCTGACCCCCCGATTGCCCCTCGGCTTAAGATCCCGGGTTCTTGCCGGGGTTCTTGTCTTGGCCCGGCCTTCTGCTAGAGAGAACGGAACGGTTTAGAACCAAGACGAGCCCGAACGTCCCCGGGAAACCAAAGGGAAATATCGGGGGAAACCCACGGAAGCGCCGGGATCACGCGGCAGCCGCAGTGTCGAACAACCGGGTTAATGAGGTCTGAACGACCTCATGAGAGCAGGACATGTCGGTTAAGAAAAAGCCTCTCGTTGTCGTCACGCGCAAGCTGCCGGACTCGATCGAGACCCGCATGCGCGAATTGTTCGACGCCCGGCTCAACCTCGACGATACGCCGATGACGCCGGAGCAAATCGCCGACGCGGTCCGCACCGCCGATATCCTGGTGCCCACCGTCACCGACGAGATCACCGAAGAGCTTCTCAAAGACCCCGACTGCAAACTGAGGCTGATCGCCAATTTCGGCAATGGTGTCGACAATATCGACGTCGTCGCCGCGCATGCGCGCGGCATTACCGTGACCAACACGCCGAAAGTTCTGACCGAAGATACCGCCGACATGACCATGGCGCTGATCCTCGCAGTGCCGCGGCGGCTGATCGAAGGCGCCTCGATCCTGACCGAGGGCAAGAACTGGCCGGGCTGGTCGCCGACCTGGATGCTCGGCCATCGCATCGGGGGAAAACGGCTCGGCATCATCGGCATGGGCCGCATCGGCCAGGCCGTGGCGCGCCGGGCGCGTGCCTTCGGCCTGCAGATTCACTACCACAACCGCCGTCCGGTCGCGCCGCGCATCGCCGAGGAACTGGGCGCGACCTATTGGGAAAGCCTCGACCAGATGCTGGCGCGGATGGACATCATCTCGGTAAATTGTCCGCACACGCCGGCGACGTTTCACTTGCTCTCGGCGCGGCGGCTGAAACTGATCCGCAAGGAAGCCTATATCGTCAACACCGCCCGCGGCGAGGTGATAGACGAAGACACGCTGACCAAGCTGATCGAAGCCGGCGAGATCGGCGGCGCCGGGCTTGACGTGTACGAGAACGAGCCTGCGCTCAGTCCGAAGCTGGTGCGGCTGGCGAAGACCGGCAAGGTGACGCTGCTGCCGCATATGGGCTCGGCCACCATCGAAGGCCGCGTCGACATGGGCGAGAAGGTGATCATCAACATCCGAACCTTCCTCGACAATCACAAGCCGCCGGACCGCGTGCTGCCGAGCATGCTGTGAGCTGCAGTGGAAGTCTCTTAGCGATGTCCGCTCAGATCGGTGATCACAAGCGCATCGCCGTTGAGCGGGTTGAGCGGATCGCGCTGGTAGTGCAGCGTCTCGAACCGCATCGCGCGCGCGTCCACCATCAGCAATCGCCCGACCAGGCCCTCGCCGAGGCCGACGATTTCGCGGATCGCCTCCAGCGCCATCAAAGATCCCAGCACACCTGCAAGCGCGCCCATCACGCCGGCCTCGGCGCAGGCCGGCACCGTGCCCGGCGGCGGCGGTTCGGGAAACAAACAGCGGTAGGTCGGATTGAATTGGCCTTCGGCGTTTTTTTCATGCGCGCGTATCGTGGTCAGCGATCCGTCGAACGTGCCCAGCGCTGCCGTGATCAGCGGCTTGGCGGCGAGGAAACACGCGTCTGAAGCCAGATAGCGGGTTTCGAAATTGTCCGATCCATCAAGCACCAGATCATAGCCCCCGATCAGCTCCATCGCATTGTCAGCATCGAGCCGCGTGGCGTGCGCCGCAAACCTGACATGGGGATTGAGCGCATAGATTCGCTCCGCCGCGGTGTCGACCTTCGGACGGCCGAGGTCCGGAGTGGCATGGATGATCTGGCGCTGTAGATTGGATAGCGAGACGATGTCATCGTCGACCACGCCGAGCGTGCCGACGCCGGCGGCGGCAAGATACATCAGCGCGGGCGCTCCGAGGCCGCCCGCACCGATCACCAGCACCGAGGCTTCCTTCAAGGCAGCCTGACCGGGGCCGCCGACTTCGCGCAGCACGATATGGCGGGCGTATCGTTCGAGTTCTTTGGCACTCAGCATGGCACGCATCATTCCTTTTGCATCTCGCCCCGCGTCTCCTCGCCATACCTGATGGTGAGGAGCGCGTCTTCGCGCGTCTCGAACCATGAGGCCGCGCCATCCGGAGCATCCTTCGAACGCGGGGCAGGAGGCCGCTCCTCAGGATGAGGGGAAGGGCCTTGATTGGCTGAACCCCCGGGTTGTTGCCTGCCAAGCAGATGTGCTTAAACTGCGCGCGCTTCAATGGACCTGAAGACTTGTCATGAGATCGATGCTGACGGCAACATTGATATTCGTGGCCTCAGGCGCTTCCGCCCAGGCGCAGATAACGGCGCCGTCCACCGCGGGGGTCAAGCCGAAGCCGGTCGCGACCGTTCCGATCCGCCCCGCCTTGCAAAGCCCGGCCGACACCGTCAATGCCATGGCGCAGGCGGAGCGCCAGGCGATCCAGTCGGATCTGGCTTGGGTCGGCGACTACAACGGCGCCATATCGGGCGAGGTTAGCGAGCGCATGGTGGCCGCCATCAAGGAATTCCAGAAAGCCAAAGGCGGCAAGCAGACCGGCGTGCTCAATCCGCAGGAGCGCGGCGTGCTCGCCGAGACCGCGAAGCGGCGGCAAGAGAATGTCGGCTGGAAGATCATCACCGAAGCCGGCACCGGCGCGCGGCTCGGCGTCCCCTCGAAGCTAGTGCCGCAGCAATCCTCTGACGCCAACGGCGCCAAATGGAGTTCCTCCACCGGCACCATCCAGATTCAGCTTTCGCGGCGCAAGGAGGCCAACCCCACCACCGCAAAGCTCGCCGAGCAGGAAAAGAAAGAGCCGGCCGGACGCAAGGTCGAATACACCGTGGTCAAGCCGGATTTCTTCGTGCTGTCGGGCATGCAGGGCCTGAAAAAATTCTATGTCCGCGGACAGTACAGGGGCGACGAGGTCCGCGTCCTCACCATTCTCTACGACCAGGCCACCGAAGGGACCGTCGAGCCCGTGGTGATCGCGATGTCGA
Organism: Alphaproteobacteria bacterium; assembly: GCA_005884465.1. Classification (GTDB taxonomy): domain Bacteria; phylum Pseudomonadota; class Alphaproteobacteria; order Rhizobiales; family Xanthobacteraceae; genus Bradyrhizobium. Next base: position 5,521 of record VAZH01000253.1, read on the forward strand.
GCGCGTTCAATCCGTTCCCGTCAGGGGCGCAGATCGCCGGTCCGCCGCCACGCAAGACCGTTGAATACGGGACCGGCGTTGTCGTCAGCGATGACGGCGCCATCATTGCCGACCGCGAGGTTACCGACGGCTGCCTTGCGATTGCGATTGCCGGCTACGGCCATGCCGATCGCATCGCCGAGGACAAGGACCACGATCTCGCTCTGCTGCGCATTTACGGCGCGCGCGGGCTGAAGCCGCTGACCTTAAGCAATGGTGCGGCGAAATCCGGCGTCGAACTCACAGGCATTGCCGATCCGCAAAACCAGGGCGGCGGCGCGACCGTGAGCAGCATCAAGGCTTCCGTTACCCAGGTCGGCAGCGGCAATGATTTCGCGCTGTCGCCGGCACCGGCGGTCGGCTTTTCCGGCGCAGCCGCGCTCGACAGCGAAGGCAAATTCGCCGGCATCGCTTTATTGAAGCCGGTGATCGTTGCCGGGCCGCCGAATGCCGCTCCCGCGGCGCAAGCAGCACTGGTGCCGGCCGATACCGTGCACAAATTTCTCAAAGCCAATGGCGTCAATGGATCCGATGGATCATCCGACGCCAAGGCGTCGGTTGTCCGCGTGATCTGCGTGCGGAAGTAGCAACGTCGCACATTTGCAGCCATCATCATCGGCCACCGGGTCGGCGCAGCGCGCCGCCCGATGACAAGCTCCCAGCGGATGATCCAGCATCCCAGAGAGCCTGTGATGAAACCGAGAAGCCGCGACGTATACGCGCGTTCGCGGGTATGACATCGGTTAATGCGGCATCGAGCGCAGCGTTAGGGAAGTATCAAGCATAGAAATTGAATCGCATTCGGCCGCGTTTATCTAACGAACTTTTCAGAAGCGACGAAATAAGGTTTCGCGCTGCAACCGTCGGGAGTTGCACGGCGGAGCACAAGCCAATGTACTCGCAGCAGATCACCTGGAATCCACAAGAAGGCTGGACTCCGGTCAAAGCGGAACCGGAAAAGGTCTCGCTCGTGTTTTATTTCGGCACGCGTCAGATGCTCGCTTGTGGCAAGCGTTACCACGAACTACGCGAGATGTTCCCGGCGGCCCATATCCTGGGTTGCAGCACCGGCGGACAGATCAGTAACAGTGATATCAGCGACGATGAAATCGTCGCTGCGGCGATCAGCCTTGATGCAACAAGGTTGCAACTGGTCCGCCAAGACATCAGCGATGCGCAGCAATCCCGCAATTGTGGTGAAACCATCGGTCGAGCTTTGCAACGAGAAGATCTCGCCGGCATATTTGTGCTTTCTGACGGCTTGAACGTCAACGGCAGCGAACTCGTCAACGGGCTAGTCGCTGCGATTGGGCCAAATATTCCGCTCACCGGTGGACTAGCCGGCGACGGCGCCGACTTTACCGAGACGCTTGTCGGGGGTGACTGCGCTCCGCGGCCACGAATGGTAGTCGGGATCGGCTTCTATGGTAGCGCAATCCGAATCGGTCACGGCAGCGCCGGCGGCTGGGATTTGTTCGGGCCGCGACGGCAAGTCACAAGGTCAACAGGAAACGTTCTATTCGAACTCGACGGACAACCTGCTCTCGACCTCTACGAGCGCTACCTGGGCCCTGAAGATTCGAAGGGGCTCCCTGGGTCAGCGCTGCTGTTTCCAATCCAGGTTCACGATGCCAATCATCCCGACTCTGCGGTGGTACGCACCGTTCTTGCGGTCGATCACAAGGCACGGTCGATGACGTTTGCCGGCGACGTTCCGCAAGGATGGACGGCGCAACTGATGCACGGGAACTTCGATCGTTTGGCAGAGGGAGCCGCAGACGCCGCGCGTCAAGCACGCGTAAGCCTCGACGCAAGTGAGGGAGAGCACCAATTCTCGATCCTGATCAGTTGCATTGGCCGGCGGCTGCTGATGGGGCAGCGAACCAGTGACGAGGCCGAGGCCGCGGCCGCCGAACTCGGAACTGACACGGTCCGACTCGGCTTCTATTCCTACGGCGAAATCTCGCCACACGCCAAATCAGGAGTTTGCGAGCTTCACAATCAGACCATGACGGTCACCTCATTCGCCGAGGTGGGAGCATAGTCGTGCACCGCTTGGTCGCCAAGCAGATCGCAAAGGCGACTGACGCCACGGGCGCGGTTGATATGAGCAAGCTCGTGGCGCTGGTCGGCGGCGCATATGACGAGTTTGATCGCGATCGGCGACGCACCGACCGATCGATGTCGCTGATGATCGAGGAGATCGATGCGATCAATCGCAATCTCGAACAACTAGTGGCCAAACGCACCTTCGAGCTCAGATCAAGAGAAGAGGATCTGCAGGCACAAAACGTGCGTTTTGACACGGCCATCAACAATATGACGCAGGGCCTGCTGCTGTTCGATCCATCTCAGCAGCTCGTGGTCTGCAACCAGCGCTATATCGAGATGTACGGGTTGTCGGCGGGAATCGTGAAACCGGGCTGCAGCTTCCGCGAGATCATCGCTCATCGAAAGGCCACTGGATCGTTTGCGGGGGACGAGGACGAATATTGCGCTCGCATCCTGCAAAACATTGGGCTGAGAAATTCCATGGTCGTCGAGACCCGCGACGGACGTTCCATCCAGATCGTGAACGAACCGTTGGCGGATGGCGGATGGGTGGCGACGCATGAGGATATCACCGAGCGCCGGCTC
>VAZH01000254.1:0-7902 GCA_005884465.1 Alphaproteobacteria bacterium
CAATCCGAGCGGGATAGACACCATAATCGCAACGCCGAAGCCGATCGCCATGCGCCGGATCGATGCCAGAATGTTGATCAGGGATTCCTTGTCGCCAAGGATGGAGGGGATGGCGCGAAGTGCTTCCAGCGCGGTCGGAAAACTGTCGGTGCTCAGGATTAGCGCAGCGACCTGCCAGACCCCAAGCAGGCCGAGGCAGGCCAGCAGCGGCGCCAAACGCGAGATGAGTGCGTGACCTGAAATCATGGCTGCAACTCGTCTTCGCTGGTGTCATCGATCATGCGCTCGATTTCGACGACGTATTTCTGATAACGGGGATCTAGCAGAAGCTCTGCCCGGCGGCGCGGACGCGGCAGATTGATATTGACGACCTGTTTGATACGGCCGGGCGAACGCGTCATCACCACAACCTTGTCCGACAAGAACACCGCCTCATCGACCGAGTGCGTTACAAACAGCACGGTCTTGCGGTCGCGTTCCCAGATATTGAGCAAGTCGTTCTGCAGCCGCGTGCGGGTATGCGCATCCAGCGCGCCGAACGGCTCGTCCATCAGCAGCACCGCGGGGTGATAGGCCAGCGTCCGCGCCAGCGCGACGCGCTGCTTCATGCCCCCGGACAGTTCCTTCGGGTAAAAGTGCTCAAAACCCCTAAGACCGACCATCTCGATCAGGCGGCGGCTCTGCGCTTCGGCTTCGGCGTGCTTGACGCCCTGCTGGCGCGGGCCGTACATCACGTTGCCGAGCACGCTCTTCCAGGGAAACAGCGCGAACTCCTGAAATACCGGCCCCCGATCCGGACCGGGCCCGGCGATCGCCTTGCCCTTCATCTTCGCGATGCCCCCGGTCGGATTGACGAAGCCGCCGACGATATAAAGCAATGTCGATTTTCCGCAACCGGAGGGGCCGAGAATGGAGACGAAGGCACCATTTTCGATTGTCAGGGAGATCTCCGACAACGCGAGATGGTTTTGTCGCCCCGAAGTTTGAAAAACGTGCGAGACCCGGTCAATCTCGATCATGGCCGTGGCCTGTCCGCGCGCTGGCGCAGGTTCCGCCTCAACGTCCGAACGCGATGGCAATACCTTCATTCCCGCTTTCTTCCCGACATGGGTCCGTCAGGCACAGCTGTCTTCCCCGATTTTCTTCGGTTAAACCGAGCATAGCGGAAACTTGCAGGGGTTGGCGATGCTGTTTCGGGGAGACGGCCAACGGGAATCCCGAAGTATCGAGCGAGAAAGTCCCGTCATTCGAGCTTCCCAGCCGGATCTTTGAATTGAAGGTGGACCGATGGCCGCCTTCAGTACGGTAAGTCTACCCTTGAGCGAGCGCGATGACCCAGTTGAAATCGTAGTGGGTGCTCATTGCCTTCATCATGACCGTAGCGGCCAAAACAAAGACGATCTGCAACAGTGTCTTCGTCGTAAAAATTTTTGCAAACAGCGTCATGCGTGATGCTCCCGGCAGCCGGGTACGGCACTGAAGCCCGGCTATCAAGACACGTACAGCTGTTTCCGCGTAGGACTCAGGCGATGGAATTCGAACAAAGTGAGCCCGATGACCGCCTAATCGAACCACGGCCATTCCGCCGCGCCGTCATGGGTGACGGCGCCGCCCGGCGCCTGGCCGACCAGCCGTGCATATTTGGCAAGCGCCCCAGCCCGATGCCGGGGTGGCCGCTGCTTCCATGCCTGCCGCCGTTGCGCCAATTCATTGGCGTCGATCAGCAAATCCATGCGGCGCGCGCCGGCGTCGATCCTGATACGGTCGCCTTCGCGCACCAGCGCCAGCGGGCCGCCGATGAACGATTCCGGCGAGATATAGCCGATGCACATTCCGCGCGTAGCGCCGGAAAAGCGTCCGTCAGTGATGAGCGCGACCTTCTCTCCCATCCCCTGACCGTAAATCAATGCGGTGACGCCCAGCATCTCGCGCATGCCGGGTTCATTACGAATGACCAGAACCTCCCCCGCGGCATATTCGCGATTGCGGACGGCATCGACGCATTCTTCCTCATCCTCGAACACGCGCGCGTTTCCTTCGAACACCAGCTTCTTGAGGCCGGCGATCTTGATGACGGCACCATCCGGGCAAAGATTGCCCTTCAGAACCGCCACGCCGCCGTCCGGCATGATCGGCGCTCGGGTTCTGAAAATGATCTCGCCGTCCGGCGCATTCGCCTCACTATATTCTTCCGCAATCGTCCTGCCGGTAATCGTCAGGCAAGTGCCGTCGATGTGGCCGCTTTCGACCAGCGCGCGGATCACAACGGCTGTGCCGCCGATGTCGTAGACGTCTTTGGCGGTATATTTCCCGCCCGGGCGCAGATTGCCGATCAAGGGCGTTCGTGCAAACACGTCGCCGACATCGTCTAACGTAAAGGATATGCCGGCTTCGTTGGCAAGCGCCGGCAAATGCAGCGCGGCGTTGGTCGAGCCGCCGGTGGCGGCGACAATGGCCGCGCCATTCTCCAGCGATTTTCGCGTCACGATTTGGCGCGGCAACGGCCCGCCCCGTTGCAACATCTGCACCACAAGCCGCCCTGCCCGGCGGGCGACTTGCGCGCGCTCGGCATAGACGCCGGGGATCATCGACACGTTGGGCATCGTCAACCCCATCGCCTCGGAAACCATTGCCATCGTGTTGGCGGTGAACTGTCCGGCGCAGGCGCCAATCGTTGGCAGGCAAGCACGCTCGATTCCGGCCAGCGTCGCCTCATCGATTTCGCCGGTCATAAAGCCGCCCACGGCCTCGTAGGAATCCAGCACAGTGAGGGTTTTTCCTTCGAACCGGCCGGGTAGCGCGCTGCCGCCATAGATGAAGATCGACGGCACGTTGCAGCGGATCATTCCCATCATCACGCCGGGCAGCGTCTTGTCGCACCCGCCGAATCCGATCAGTGCGTCGTAGGCGAGGCCGTGGACCACAGCCTCGATCGAATCGGCGATCAGCTCGCGCGAGAGAAGCGAGAACTTCATTCCCTCATGGTTCATGCTGATGCCGTCGGAGACCGAAATGGTGGTGAATTCCCGTGGCGTCCCGCCGGCCTCCGCGATTCCGGCCTTGGCGGCATCGACCTGAAAATCGTGGGTCATGTTGCAGGGCGTCTGTTCGCCCTTCATGCTGACAACCCCGATCATTGGCTTGGCGAGCGCCTCATCGTCGAGACCCATCGCGCGCATGAAGGCGCGGTGGGGCGCCCGATCGAGCCCATCGGTCGTCACGCGTGATCGCCACTTCTTCATGCGCACAATTTCTCCGCCCATCCCGGCGAGCGCCGGGACGACTCGTTGAGACGTCCTCGCCTATTGCAGCGGCGCGACGATCGTCGGGTGCTTGAACTGCCCGACGTCCAACTTGGGCAGCATTCCGGTCTCAGCATAGATGTCCAGCATTTTCTGGATCGCCGGGAAATTCGGCGCGGCGCCTGGGTCGCGGCCGAAATCGTTGTCCTTGAGAAGGTACGTGTCGAGAACTGGTATCGGTGCCTTCAGCACTTCGTTAACGACCTTCAGCGTCTCTTCACGATTGGCCAGCGCCTTTTTCATCCCGGAGGTGATGTCGCGCACGTAGGCTTTTACTAGTTCCGGATTCTTGTCGACAAAGTCGGCGCGGCAAGCTTCCAGAATATGGACGATATTCGGCATCACCTGGGAAAGCGAAAACAACTTGCGCGTTCCGCCCTTGGCCTCGGCCCGCGCTGCGAACGGCTGATTCATGTTGACAGCATCGACGCGATCCTGACGCAGCGCGTCTTCGGAAACGGCAAAGCCGACTTCGACGAGCTTGATATCCTTTGTCGGGTCGACCCCGTTTTGCTTCAGGAGCATGTTGAACGGCCCTTGGGTGCCGCCGCCGATTACGGATATGCCGACAGTCTTGCCCTTGAGATCTGCAATAGTTTTGATTGGCGAATCCTCTTTCACCGCCCAGTAGACCGAAAAGCCGCCGGGCTTTTCGAAGACGTGCTGGGCCACGATGTAGGCCTTCAGATTGCCGCCGACCACGCCATTCGACAGCGACAAAGGCGCCTGCGTTGCGCAATCGAGCGCGCCCGCGGCCAGCGCCTGCGTCATCGGTGCGGTGCCCTGGAATTGCGTCCATTCGATATTGTAGGTCTTGCCGAGATCGGGAAATTCGGCCGGCCGCCGCATCATCCAATATTTCGATTCCTCGGCGGGAATGGTCCAGCCGACGCGGATCGCTTGTTGGGCATGAGATGCGCTCACGCCGGCAAAAACCGCAGCCACGGCCCCTGCCATCAAAATCCACCTTGAATATATCCGCATCATGCCCACTCCACTTTCCGATGCCGACAGGCCCAGCGCAAAATTACATGCGCCAAGCCTTTCATGGTTCAAACAATCAGGCAAGCCATGGGAACCCCTGGTTGCGGCGGATTCCCGGCAGGGCCGGGATGTGTAGCGCCCGCGGTCCTGAATCGGTGAGGGCAAGTGTGATGAGCGCACGTGCGGCGTCAAGATGCATCAGTTGTCAAACTGTGTGCATTGGTTCAGACTACAGCCATGTGGCACATCGGTGGAAAGCCATTGCAGCACGGGGATGCATCCGCTGCTCAGCATCACGATTGAAGCGGTCACGAGAGAAAAAATAGAAAAGACCACGGGGGAGAGTGAATTGGCCAACAGGAAAAAAGGCTATGTGACTCGACGCGCGCTGCTGAAGGCTGGCGCCGCGATGACCGCGATGCCTGTTCTCGGGATTGCGGCACCCAGCGTACTGGCCCAGGGTCCGTTGAAATCACCGACAAGAGTTCACGACTTCATGACTAACGCCGACGTGGCGAAGGCCGAACAGGAAGGCCAGCTCGTGTTCTATTGTCACGAGAATGAGCCCGGCACCGCTGGCATCATGGAGGGATTTCGCAAGGATTTCCCGAAGATCAACACCAGCTACGTGCGAGCGCAGACCGGCGCGCTTTACAACAAGATCCTGTCAGAACGCTCCGCCGGCCGTTTCGACGTTGACGTCATCCAACTATCCGACCTGGCGCCCGCTGTCGATTTCCAGAAGAAGGGCGGCTACGAACACTACGTGTCCCCCGAGACTCCGGCTTACAAGGCGGACCATCTGAGTTCGCCGGCCGGTTCGTTTTTCTGGACCGGCGTCGACCCCGCCGGGATCGCTTACAACTCAACCAAGGTGTCCGCCGCGGACGCGCCGAAGACCTGGCAGGACATTCTCAACCCTCGCTGGAAGGGATCGATCAGCTGCAAGATTTCCGCTTCCGGCTTGCAGTTCGTACAGTGGTACACACTGCGCAAGCTGTATGGGGCGGGCTTCTGGAAAGAGTTCGCTAAGCAGAATCCGCACGCCTTCGATTCCCGCGTCCAGTTGTTCGACCGGCTCGCCAAGGGTGACGACATGATCACCGCGATTGGGGAATATCCCGCCTATATCCTATTCAAGGACAAAGGCGCCAAGGTCGAATTCGTCGCGCCCGCCGACGGATTGCCGGCTACGCCTTTGATTGTCGGCGCCGTCAGCAAGGCGCCACATCCGGAAGCGGCCAAGCTATTCGTCGACTGGGCGATGTCGAAGCGTGGCCAGGCCTGGTATCAGACCAACCCAAATCTCTATTACGGGTCGGTGCGCACCGACGCGCCACCAATGCCGACCGGAGTGCGGCTGGGTGATCTCAAGCTGCTCTACCCCGCCGACTGGGACGACTACGCGGCCAACCGCGATGTCTTCGCCAAGGAATGGAACGGCATGCTCGGCCTGTGAGCGGAGTGGCCGTGCAATCCGCGAGACCGCTAATCTCCGCGCAGAAAATGGCTGGGTATGGGGTTGCGGCCGTCGCCGCGATTCTGGTCCTGTACCCGGTATTCTTTCTGTTGCAGGCAGCGCTCGATGTCGGTGACCCACAGGTGCGGCCACCGACCGCGTACGGATTCGACAATTTCAACGGCATATTCCAGTACCCGCAGATCCTGCTCAACACACTGACAGTGTCAGCTGCCGCAACGGTGATGGCGCTGGTGTTCGGTTTCGTGATGGCGTGGATCCTGACACGCACTAACGTGCCCGGCCGCCATATGTTCGAGCAACTAATGGCGGTGCCCTATTATCTGACGCCATTGCTCGGCGCGCTGGCCTGGAGCCTGCTCGGCTCGCCAGAAAGCGGCTTCATCAACCAGATCTGGCGTGCGGTCGGCGGGAACGGGCATCTCATCGATATCAATACTGCGTATGGCATCGCCTGGGTCATGGCGTTGTTCGAGGGCTCCGTTGCATTCGTCATGATCGCCGCGGTTATGAAGTCGATGGACCCCGCGCTTGAGGAGGCATCGCAGATCATGGGGGCGAGCCGCATCCGGACCATGCTGCGTATCACCCTGCCCTTGGTCGTTCCCGGCGTCCTTGGCGCCGCCATCTTCGTCTTCGCCGAAATGCTTGGCTCCTTCGCCGCCGCGCTCGTCCTCGGCCTGCCCAGCCGCTATTATGTCATCACCACGGCGATCTACCAGCTGGTCCAGCAATATCCGCCGAAGATTCAGATCGCGGCTGCCATGGGCGTGTCGCTGTTCGCCGTGATGTTCTTCATGCTGTTCCTGTACCGGCGCATCGTGATGACCGGCAGTTACGTGACCATCACCGGCAAGGCGTTCCGGCCGCGAGTGGCCGACATCGGCCCGCTGCGCTACGTGTTGCTCGGCGTCTGCCTGCTCTATCTGTTCGCCGCGGTCGGCTTGCCACTGGTGACGCTGCTCTATGCGTCGCTACAGAAGATTGCTGTCGCCTTCCCCGCCGCCGGAAACTGGACGCTTGAAAATTTCCGCGTCGCCGTGACAATGAATGCCGTCCGCTCGGCACTCACCAACAGCCTGCTGCTCGGCTTTGGTACCGCGACCATCGGCGTCGTGCTGATGGGACTGCTCACCTGGCTAATCTACCGCTCGCGGCTGCCTGGTAGCGGCTTGATCGAATATATGGTGATGTTTCCGCAGGCGGTGCCCCGGCTGGTGTTTGCGTTCGGCCTGATGTGGGCCTGGGTGGTTTTTCCGATTCCGATCTACGGAACGCTGTGGCTGCTGCTGATCGCCTACCTCACGGTGTTTTTGCCGCTCGGTGTGCGCACCATCGCCGGCGTCATGCTCCAAATCGACAAGAGTCTGGAGGAATGTGCGCAGATGTGCGGCGCGCCCTGGGCGTTCCGGGTGCGGACGGTGACAATCCCGCTGCTCGTTCCGGGTCTGGTCGCCGCTTGGCTGCTGCTGTTTATCGCCAGCGTCCGCGAGCTTGGCGCTTCCATCTTGCTGATGGGCCCGCACTCCAAAGTGATCACACCATCGATCGTCGAATCGTGGTTCGGCACCAGTTCGGAACTCACTGCGGCAATGGCGCTGATTCAGACCCTGGTGGTCGCGATCGCGATGATTGTGCTTGTTGCCGTCACGCGCCGCGTCGGCGCGCACCCTGTGGACTAAGGATGTCAGGAACCGCCATCATGCAAGCGTCACCGCTGGGAGCGCCCGCATCGTCCTCATCGCCAACACCGCACATCGAGGTCGACCGGCTTGAATTGTATTATGGCAACGTTCCGGCGGTGCGTGGCGTCAGTTTCAACGTCTTGCCCGGCGAACAACTGACGCTGCTTGGGCCCTCCGGCTGCGGCAAGACCACCACATTGCGCGCCATCGCCGGGCTCGAGCAGCCGACCGCGGGCGAGATTCGCATCGACGGGGTCCCGGTCTATTCGTCAGAACGCGGCATCCACATACGCGCCGAGAAGCGCGGCCTGTCGATGGTATTCCAGTCCTACGCGATTTGGCCGCACATGACCGTATTCGAAAACGTAGCCTACGGACTGCGCGTACGGCGTACTGGGGCGGCTGAGATCGCGGAAAAAGTGCATCACGCGCTCGACATGGTGCAAATGCG
>VAZH01000254.1:7918-8773 GCA_005884465.1 Alphaproteobacteria bacterium
CGGGCGGCGCAGCTATCCGGCGGACAGCAGCAGCGGGTAGCGCTGGCGCGCGCCTTCGTGTTCTCGCCTTCGGTTCTTTTGTTCGACGAACCGTTATCGAATCTCGATGCCAAATTGCGCGCCGATATGCGTATCGAACTGCGCGAGCTTCAGCATCGCCTCGGCATCACCTCCGTCTATGTCACCCACGACCTGGAAGAAGCGCTGGCGATGTCGGACCGCATCGTCGTGATGCGTGACGGGCTGATCGAGCAGACCGGCACGCCCGACGAAATCTACAGGCTGCCGAATAGTGCCTTTGTCGCGGATTTCGTCGGCTCGGCTAATCTCATTCGTGGCCGCCATCGCTCGGATCTCGACGTCGACGGGCTGACCGCACTTGAAACATCTACCGGACACCTCGTCTACGGCATGGCCTATGGGCGCACCGTTGGCGCCGAACTGGTGGTCTCGGTGCGCACCGTGCACCTTCGGATTTCGACGGAGCCGCCGGCCGCGGCGCAAAACGTGTGGCGCGCGCCGGTTGAGCAAACGGTCTTTCAAGGCGACTTCACTCAAGTTCACGTCGGTTGGGGCACGCAGCACCTGATTGCCCGATGTGCCGCGATGGAGCCATTGGCGCCAGGTGGGGAAGTTTACATTAGCGTTGACCCGCGGCATGTCGTGGTTTTGGGTGCATAGCCCGAAACTCCTTCACTGTTCGTTTCAGGGATTAGTTAGAATTGGCAAGGTGACTGATTATCTTTCTTTGGTGTGGCTCTCTAGCAGCCTAATCTCAGCGTGGACCAAGCGAGTATATCTCGCGGCTTTCACACCGAGCGCCTCTGGATGCAGCTAACGGGAGAAATGCGATGA
>VAZH01000677.1 GCA_005884465.1 Alphaproteobacteria bacterium
CGGGCGCAGCTCCTTGGCCTTCGGCAGCGTGGTGACGATCTGCTCGTGTTTGATCAGCGCCGCGCACATATTGGCAAACATCGCACGCCGGTGTTCGGCGGTGCGATTGAGCTTGCGATGAACCTTGCCGTGACGCATGGCGTCCTCTCCTGCGCTTTGCTGGCCTCATCCCTTCAAGACGCGGCCAAGAAGCCGCTCCTCAGGATGAGGGATAGACCTCATGGTGAGGAGCGCGCCAGCGCGTCTCGAACCATGAGGTTCGTGAAGTCAATAATGATCCTCAAAGCGCTTGGCCAGCTCGTCGATATTCTCCGGCGGCCAGCCCGGCACTTCCATGCCGAGGTGCAGTCCCATTTGGGCCAGCACTTCCTTGATCTCGTTGAGCGACTTGCGGCCGAAGTTCGGAGTACGCAGCATTTCCGCTTCCGACTTCTGTACGAGGTCGCCGATGTAGACGATGTTGTCGTTCTTCAGACAGTTTGCCGAGCGCACCGACAGTTCGAGCTCGTCGACCTTCTTGAGGAATGCCGGGTTGAAAGCGAGATCGGGAATGATCTCCTGCGCCACTTCCTTGCGCGGCTCTTCGAAGTTGACGAACACGTTGAGCTGATCCTGCAGGATGCGCGCGGCATAGGCCACCGCGTCATCCGGGGAGATCGCGCCGTTGGTCTCGATGGTCATCGTCAGCTTGTCGTAGTCGAGGATCTGGCCCTCGCGGGTGTTCTCGACCTTGTAGGACACCTTGCGCACCGGGGAGAACAGGCTGTCGACCGGGATCAGGCCGATCGGCGCGTCCTCGGGACGGTTACGCTCGGCGGCGACGTAGCCCTTGCCTGACGCGACCGTGAATTCCATGCGGATCTCCGCGCCCTCGTCGAGCGTGCAAATCTGCAGCTCCGGATTGAGCACCACGATGTCACCGACGGTCTGGATATCGCCGGCGGTGACAACGCCCGGACCCTGCTTCTTCACGACCATGCGCTTGGGACCCTCGCCCTGCATCTTGATCGAGATGTCCTTGATGTTGAGCACGATGTCGGTGACGTCCTCGCGAACGCCTGCGATCGAGGAGAACTCGTGCAGCACGCCGTCGATATGCACCGACTGCACCGCGGCACCTTGCAGCGATGACAACAGGATGCGGCGCAAGGCGTTGCCGAGCGTCTGGCCAAAGCCGCGTTCGAGCGGTTCTGCGACCAGCGTCGCAAAACGGATCGGGTCGGTACCCGCAGCTACCTGGAGCTTGTTGGGGCGGATAAGTTCTTGCCAATTTTTCTGGATCGTCACTGTTTCACCCATGCCTACCAGTTAATTTGCCATCTAAATTACTGGCGTTGGAGATCGCGGATCAGCCCGCGGCTTGCAATATTTCTCAAAACCATCGCAGGCAGCACGGCCGCCCGCGGTCGATGCATCAAACCCGCCGACGCTTGCGCGGACGGCAACCATTGTGCGGGATCGTCGTCACGTCACGGATCGATGTGACGGTGAAGCCCGCAGCCTGCAGCGCACGAAGCGCCGATTCACGGCCCGAACCCGGACCGGCAACTTCCACCTCCAGCGTGCGCATGCCGTGTTCCTGCGCCTTCTTGGAGACGTCTTCCGCCGCGACCTGTGCGGCATAGGGAGTCGATTTACGCGAACCCTTGAAGCCCATCGTTCCGGCCGACGACCAGGCAATGGTATTGCCCTGCGCGTCGGTGATGGTGATGGTCGTGTTGTTGAAGGACGAATTCACGTGCGCGATGCCGGACGCAATGTTTTTGCGCTCGCGGCGG
>VAZH01000255.1 GCA_005884465.1 Alphaproteobacteria bacterium
TGATAACCGGCGATGGCGAGATGCTGATGGGAATCGGAAGCCTCGCGACCGTCGGCCTGCAAAGCCCCGAGAATCTCACCATCGTGGTGCTCGACAACGAGGTCTATGGCGAGACCGGCGGGCAGGCGAGCCACACCGCGGGAACGGTCGACCTCGTCGGTGTTGCCCGGGCTTGCGGGATCGCCGATAGCCGCGCGATCGCGACCATGGCCGATGTCGAAGCCTTTGCACCCGCCATGCAGGATGTCTCGAGCGGGCCGCGCTTTGCCAGCGTCAAGATCGACAGCGCCAACCTGGAGCGCGTGCTCTCCAGTCGCGATGGCAGCTTCATCCTGACCCGCATCCGCGGCAGCTTGGGGTTTGGGCCGATCTAACCCCGAATGATTCGTGGTGCACCGCAGCGAAATCCTTGACATTTGCTGGAGGTGAGTGCTTACTCACGACCATGAGCACCCTGCGCATGACCGGCGACCTGCGCCGGCAATTGATCCTGGCTGCGGCCAAGCGCTGCTTTGCCCGCCATGGCTTCGCCGGCACCACGACCAAGAGTATCGCGGCGGCGGCCTCGATTTCCGAGGGCTTGCTGTTCAAGCACTTCCCGACCAAATCGGCGCTCTATGCGGAGATTCTAGCGGAAGAGTGCGACGCGGATCCGGCACTGCACCGGTTGCTGGAGCTGGAGCCTTCGACGGAAACGCTGGTCGTGCTGATCCGCGAAATGGTCCACCATTTCCACCAAATCTCGGATGTACCCGATCAGCAGGAAGCCCAGCGTCTCAGGCTGATGGTCACCAGCCACCTCGACGACGGAGAATTCGCGCGGCTGATCTACGAGAAAATTAGAACCCTGATCGGAGCTATGTTCACCGCGTCGCTGGAACGCGCGGTGGCAGCAGGCGATGCATCACGGGTCGGACGCGAGCCGCTTAACCTGTTCTGGTTTGCCCATCACACCGTGCTGATGGCGGCGCTGGCGCGGTTGCCATCCGTTCCATGTCTGTCCTACGGCGACGCTGACGATCTCGAACGGCAGCTTTGCCAATTCATTCTCCGCGGAATTGGACTCAACGAAACCGCAATTGCCTCCCATCTGGATCGCGAGTTGTCGCCGGATCCGGGGCAGCCGGCAACCGCAGAAGGTGCATGAGATGAACATTGTGAGGGAAGCCAATATTTCGGGCAGGCCGATTACCGACAAACCGCATGCGCGTCCGGTGCGGATGGTGCGCTGGCTCATCATCATCGGGCTGCTGCTTGCGGTGCTGGTGGGCGGACTCGTCGGTTTTAACGCGTTCCGCACCAAGATGATCACGCAGTTCTTCGCCAACAACAAGCCGCCGCCGGCGACGGTTACCGTTGCCGAGGCCAAGTCCGAGGTCATTCCGAATCTTCTGACCGCGGTCGGCGACCTCGCCGCCGTGCATCAGGTGAATGTCACCTCCGATGTCAGCGGTCGCATCACCGACATCATGTTTACCGCCGGCTCCAGCGTGACGGCCGGCACCCCGCTGGTGCAATTGTTCGACGGCCCCGAGCAGGGCGATCTTGCGAGCTACAAGGCGCAGGCCACGATGGCACAGCTGTCGCTGGATCGCGCCAAGCAGCTCGCCGCGCGTCAGTTCGGCCCGCAGGCAACCGTGGACCAGGCGCAGTCGGCGTATGAGCAGGCCAATGCCGGCATCGCCAAAACCCAGGCGATCATTTCGCAGAAGCTGGTGCGCGCGCCCTTTGACGGCGAGCTTGGCGTGCGTCGTGTCGAGGTCGGCCAGTTCCTGACCGCGGGTACCCAGATCGTGTCGTTGACGGATTTGTCGGAGTTGTACGCCAACTTCACGGTACCGGAAAAGGACAGCGGAAACCTCAAGGTCGGGCAGATCGTGCGCATTTTGGTCGACGCCTATCCCGGCCGCAGCTTTGAGGGAAAGATCACCGCGATCGAGCCCCAGATCTCTACCGACACCCGCAACATCCGCGTTCAGGCGACCATCGCCAATCCCGACCACATCCTCAAGCCAGGCATGTTCGCAACTACCACAGTAGTGTTGCCGGACAAGCCGCCCGTCATCACGGTTCCCGAAACAGCCGTCGATTATACGCTCTACGGCGACTCGGTTTTCCTCATCACCGAGAAGAAAGAGGATGACGGCAAGACCAGTCTGACTGCGGTGCGCACTTTCGTGCGGACCGGCAACCGGGTCCACGGACGAGCCGAAATCCTTAGCGGGTTGAAGCCCGGCGACCGTGTGGTCGCCGTCGGCCAGCTCAAGCTGCAATCGGGAGCGGCGGTTGCCGTCTCAACCGACCCGCCCCCGCCGATTCCGGCTAGCCCGCCGCGTTACTGACGACCGGGAGCATCGCGATGGTCTGGACCGATATCTTCATCAAGCGACCCGTGTTGTCGGTGGTCGTCAGCCTGCTGATTCTGCTGATCGGCTTTCGGGCCGCAACGAGCCTGCCGATCCGGCAGTATCCGAAACTGTCGAACACGGTGGTCAATGTCACGACCGTCTATCCCGGTGCGTCGGCTGATCTGATTCAGGGATTCATCACCACGCCGATCGAGCAGGCCGTCGCGTCCGCCGAGGGCGTCGACTATATGACCTCGTCTTCGGTGCAGGGGACCAGCACCATCCAGGTTTACATCAAGCTGAATTTCGATCCCAACCAGGCTTTGACCGAAGTCCTCGCCAAGGTGAACTCGGTCAAATACCTGATTCCAAAGGAATCGAACGATCCGATCGTGACCAAGACCACCGGCCAGACCACGGCGGTGATGTATCTCGGCTTCTCCAGCGAAGTGCTGTCGGGATCGGCGATCTCAGACTATCTGACGCGGGTGGTGCAGCCGGTGCTTTCGACGGTCGATGGCGTCGCCTCCGCCGATATTCTCGGCGGTCAGACGTTCGCGATGCGGCTGTGGCTCGATCCCGTGCGCATGGCCGGCCGCAACGTTTCAGCTGATGACGTCAACGCGGCGATCAGGACGAACAACTTTCAGGCCGCGGCGGGACAGGCCAAGGGTTATTTCGTCGTCTCGAACGTAACGACCAACACCGACCTGAAGAACCTCGATCAGTTCAAGCGCATGATCGTCAAATCCAAGGACGGCGGCTTTGTGCGGTTGGAGGATATCGCGACCGTCGAACTCGCAGCGCAAAGTACCGACGCCAGCGTTGCCTTCAACGGCGAGCACGCGATCTTCATCGGCGTGCAGGCGACGCCGCAGGGCAACCCGCTGACGCTGGTCAAAGGCGTCCGCGCGCTGTTTCCGGAGCTTGAACGCAATCTGCCGCCGTCGATGAAAATGAAGGTGGCCTACGATTCGACTAGATTCATTCAATCCTCGATCGATGAAGTCGAGAAAACCCTGGGCCAGGCGGTCCTCATCGTCGTCGTGGTGATCTTCCTGTTCCTGGCCTCGTTCCGTTCGGTGGTCATCCCCGTGGTCACCATTCCGCTGTCGCTGATCGGCGTCTGCAGCCTGATGCTGGTGGCGGGATTCAGTTTCAACCTGTTGACGCTGCTGGCGATGGTGCTGGCGATCGGGCTCGTCGTCGACGACGCCATCGTGGTGGTGGAGAACATCCACCGGCATCTGGAAGAAGGCAAACCGCCGGTGCAGGCCGCGATGCAGGGCGCGCGCGAGATCGTGGGCCCCGTTGTCTCCATGACCATCACGCTGGCCGCGGTGTACGCGCCGATCGGTTTCCTCGGTGGCCTCACCGGTTCGCTGTTTCGCGAATTCGCGTTCACGCTGGCCGGCTCGGTGATCGTGTCGGGCGTGATTGCTCTGACGCTTTCGCCGATGATGTGCTCGGTTTTCCTCAAGAGCGCGGAAGAGGGACGGTTTGCAAGGATCGTCAACAGGGTTTTTGGATCGATGACGCGCTGGTATGGCCGGCAGCTTGACCGTTCGCTCGACTATCGTCCAATCACGGGGTTGTTCGCCCTGACCATCCTCGGACTCGTCGGTTTCCTTTACCTGCACACCCCGAAGGAACTCGCGCCTGAGGAAGACCAGGGCATTGTGTTCGCCGTGATCAAGGCGCCGAAATACGCCAACATCGATTATCTGGATTTTTACAGCGAGAAGCTCGACCATGTATTCGCGAGCTTCCCGGAGACGGATCTTCGTTTCGCCCTGAACGGCATCAACGGCGCGCAAAACGGTATAGCGGGCATGCTGCTCAAGCCTTGGGATGAGCGTAAGCGCTCGTCGATCAAGCTGAAGCCGCTGGTACAGGGAGAGCTCAGCAAGATCGAGGGCGTCAATGCATTCGCGTTCAACCTGCCGCCGTTGCCCGGCGGTCCCGGGGGATTGCCGGTCCAGATGGTGATCAATTCGACCAGTGGATTTCAGGCGGTCTACGAGCAAATGCTGAAACTGAAGGACGCCGCGCGCAAGAGCGGGCTGTTCATCGTTTCCGACAGCGATCTCGATTTCAACCAGCCGATCGTGCGGGTCAAGATCGACCGCTCGAAGGCGAGCGATCTCGGCATCAACATGGCGAACATCGGCAACACGCTCGCCACGCTGCTCGGCGGAAACTATGTCAACCGGTTCAACCTCGAGGGCCGGTCGTATCAGGTCATTCCGCAGGTGCCGCGCGACCGGCGGCTGTCGTCCGAAATGCTCGGGGGATATTATGTCGCGACGTCAACAGGCCAGCAGGTGCCGCTGTCGACCGTGGTCTCGGTCGAGACCGGCACCGATCCGAACGCGCTGACCCACTACAATCAGTTGAATTCCTCGACCTTCCAGGCGGTGCCGATGCCCGGCGTGACGGTTGGCCAGGCGGTCGATTTCCTCGAGGGCGAGGCCAGGAAATTTCCGGCCGGCTTCAGCCACGACTACCTCGCGGATTCCCGGCAATATGTGCAGGAAGGAAACCAGCTCGCGATTACCTTCGGCTTTGCGCTGATCATCATCTTCCTGGTGCTGGCGGCGCAGTTCGAAAGCCTGCGCGACCCGCTGGTGATCATGATCAGTGTTCCGATGGCGATCGTCGGTGCATTGCTTCCGCTGTTCTTCGGCGCCGCCACGATGAACATCTACACCCAGGTCGGATTGCTGACGCTGGTCGGCCTGATCAGCAAGCACGGCATCCTGATGGTCGAATTCGCCAATGAGTTGCAGCTCAATGAAGGTCTCGACAAGCGCTCGGCGATCGAGATGGCGGCACGCGTCCGGCTGCGCCCGATCCTGATGACGACCGCGGCGATGGTGACCGGGTTGCTGCCGCTTCTGACCGCGACGGGGGCGGGCGCTGCGAGCCGGTTCTCGATCGGACTTGTCGTCGTCGCGGGCATGTCGATCGGTACCCTGTTCACGCTGTTCGTGCTGCCCGCGGTCTATGTGGCGATCGCCACCGATCACAGGGCGGGTGCCGAGTCCCAGCGCGCCAAGGAGATCGCGGATTTCGATCTCGGTGCAAAGGCGCTCAAGCCGACCTGAACCATCGCCGGAGTTGTAGGCGCGACGGCGGCGTTGATCGCCGTTGTCGCTTTGGCGTTATCTCGTGATATCCTGTCGCGACCGGCGCCCATTGCAGGGCGTCCAAAAACAGGATGCCGCGATGAAGCGACGCGAGTTCTTGGCACTTTTTGGCGGAGCCGCGCTGGTCGGCCCTCGGGCAACATTAGCTCAGACGCCGAGCAGGATCTATCATCTCGGGACACTGGCTCCGGCGCTGCCTCTGGCCGATACCAGTCCCTCCGGAAAAATCGTGGTAAGGGCGCTGGCCGAGCACGGCTACATCCTCGGTCAAAACCTGACTTTCGATGCCCGCGGCGCGATGGGCGACGTCGCAAGACTCCCGTCCTTGCTCGGGGAACTGAAGGCGCGGGACGTCGATGCCATCATCGTCACCGGCTATCCGGCTGCGCTGGCCGCGAAATCGACGGGGATTGCGACGGTCGGCGCCATCGGGTTGGGCGATCCCGTTGAAACCAGGCTGATCGATAGCCTGGCGCATCCGGGCGGCAACATCACTGGTATCTCGGATGTGGCGACGACGCTCACCACCAAGCGTCTGTCCCTGCTGAAGGAGATGTCGCCAAAGCTTCAAAAAGTGGCGATGCTCTGGAACAAGGATGACCTCGGCATGTCGCTGCGCTACGAGGCATCGGCGAAGGTCGCGCAAGCGATCGGAGTAACGGTTCAGGCGCTCGGTGTCCGCGAACCGGACGACTTCAACGAAGCTTTCTCGGTCATGAACGGCGATCCGCCCGACGCCATTTTGATGGTTGCCGATTCACTTACCGTTCTCAATCGCAAGCGGGTGTTCGAATTTGCCGCCGCCAAAAAATTGCCGGCGATTTATGAATACGACTTTCTGGTTCGCGACGGCGGTCTGATGTCTTACGGACCTGACTTGACCGAGTCGTTCGAGCGCGCGGCGGCATTGGTCGACCGCATCTTCAAAGGCGCCAAGCCCGCCGACCTGCCGTTCGAGCAGCCGACGCGCTATCCGTTCGTGCTCAATCTGAAAACCGCCAGGAGCATCGGCCTGGAAATCCCGCCAACCCTGCTCGCGCTCGCCGACGAGGTGATCGAATAATCCTCCCGCACTGCGGCAAGAGACAAGCCCGTGCCTTCTTGCTAAAACGGGCGGAATGAGCATTTCCCTCCATCCCGACACGCCTGAGGGGCGAACGCTGGCGGCGTCGCCTGTGGCCGACGCGGCGCCGGCGGCGGGTCCAGCACGGAAAAAGGTCCGCAGCCGGCTGTTCATCAAATACGTCGCCCTGTTCGTCGCGGTGGTCGGTGTCGCGCTCCTAACCAACGGGATTTTCGAGGTTTTCTTCTATTATCGCGAGCACAAGGCGGCCCTGATCCGGGTTCAGCGCGAGCAGGCCGAGGCGGCGGCGGCGAAGATCGGCCAGTTCATCAAGGAAATTGAAAGTCAGCTCGGCTGGACCACCCAGTTGCCGTGGTCGGCGAGTTCGCTCGAGAATCGCCGGTTCGATGCCTTGCGGCTGTTGCGGCTGGAGCCCCCCATCACCGAACTGGCGCAGGTCGATTCCACTGGCAAGGAACGGCTGCGAGTGTCGCGTCTCGCCATGGACGTCATCGACTCAGGGCTCGACCTGTCCAAGGATCCGAAATTCACCGAAGCCGTCGCCCACAAAGTCTATTACGGGCCGGTCTATTTCCGCCGCGAGTCCGAGCCCTACATGACGTTGTCGCTGGCCGGCACCCGCAAGGACGCCGGCGTCAGCATTGCCGAGGTCAACCTCAAGCTGATCTGGGACGTGGTATCGCAGATCAAGGTCGGCGAGCGCGGCCACGCCTATGTGGTCGGCGCGGGAGGACGGCTGATCGCGCATCCCGATATCAGCCTGGTGCTGCGCAACACCGACATGTCGAAGCTCGTGCAGGTGCAGGCGGCGTTGGCGGTACAGGCAGCCTTGGCAGAGCAGGCAGCGCTGGCCGCGCAGGCAGCGCAAGCGGCGCAGGGCGCGCCCGGGGCGCGGGCACCGCCGCCGCCACCGCCGGTACCGCGGGTAGACGCCACGAATGCCGGCGTAGATTCCTTGCAGGGCGCGAAGAACATCCAGGGCCAGGAGGTGCTGACGGCATCCGCGCCGATCGCGCCGCTGGGCTGGACGATGTTTGTCGAATTGCCGGTGGAAGAGGCCTACGCGTCGCTCTATGCGGCATTGCAGCGCCTGGCCATC
>VAZH01000256.1:0-541 GCA_005884465.1 Alphaproteobacteria bacterium
CTTTGCCGCGGCGGAGATGCTGCGGCGGCAGGAATATCGCGGCAGCATCGTGATGCTGAGCAACGATGCCGCGCCGCCGGTGGACCGGCCGAACCTGTCAAAAGACTATCTTGCCGGCAGCGCGCCGGAGGACTGGCTGCCGCTGCGTCCCGACAGTTTTTACGCCGAAGCCGGGATCGAGCTGCGGCTCAACACCGACGTCACCTCGATAGACACCACGGCACGCAATGTCATTATTGCTGGTGGGGAAACCATTTCCTACGACCGCCTGCTGCTGGCGACGGGTGCCGAGCCGGTGCGCCTGCCGATCCCGGGTGCCGACCAGCCGCATGTCCACGTGCTGCGCACGCTCGCGGATTGCCGGGCGATCATTGACGCAGCAAAACGCGCGCGCCGCGCGATTGTGATCGGCGCGAGCTTCATCGGGTTGGAAGTCGCAGCGTCGTTGCGCGCGCGCGACATCGAGGTCCATGTCGTGGGACTGGAAGCGCGGCCGATGGAACGCGTGCTGGGTCCGGAAATGGGCGACTTTATTCGCGCC
>VAZH01000256.1:697-6769 GCA_005884465.1 Alphaproteobacteria bacterium
GCGGAGAAGGCCGGTCTTGCGCTCGATCGCGGCATCGCGGTGAATGCGTATCTCGAAACCAGCGTTCCCGGAATTTACGCCGCCGGCGATATCGCGCGCTGGCCTGATCCGCATTCCCGAGAGAATATCCGGGTCGAGCATTGGGTGGTCGCCGAACGCCAGGGCCAGACCGCCGCGCGCAATATGCTGGGGCAGAATGAGGCATTCGACGCCGTGCCGTTCTTCTGGAGCCAGCATTACGACGTGCCGATCAATTATGTCGGCCATGCCGAAACATGGGACGAGATTGCCGTCGACGGCGACATCGCGGCGAAAGATTGCCTGCTGCAATACAAGCGCCAGGGCCGCGTTCTTGCCGTGGCTTCGATCTATCGCGATCTCGCAAGCCTCAAGGCCGAACTCCAGATGGAGCAGGCGACGGTCTGAGCGTACTTTGGCGTCCTTAAAGATTATTCCGCGCTCCGGCGTCTGGCACAGCTGCGCGCGCAAAGTAGGCGGAGACGCCGGGCAATTCGCTATCCCGTGGCTATGCCAGCGTATGCACAATCACCGGGCCGGCCATCGCGGTGGCTGGTCCAACCAGCAGGGGGCCAAGATTTTGTTCGATCCAGGCGAGCGCACGCCTGTTTGCCTCCTCTGCGCCTGCGAAATTGTTGAAGAGGCTGATCGCCGTCACGGTGTCGTCGGGTGCATAGACCACGTAATAGGCCATAAAACCTTCGACATCGCTGATGATCGGAATGGCGCCCTCCTTGATCCTGCGGGCGAGTTCCTCGGCCGTGCCAGTCTTTGCCTTGGCCTGACGGATCGCGGCGTACATGGAATCCTCCCTCACCGATGAAGCTGCCCGAGGTCGCTCCTCATAACCGGCGGGGGCGAGCAGCAGGTTCCCCGCGCCCGCAACATTACGCCATCCGGGGCAACCAAACCATCGGGAGCAAGGCTTTCGATCGCCGCCGGGATCGGTCAAGCGGGTGGGGGCCGCGATCGGCGAGGGCGCGGTCGCTGCGGCGGAACTGCATATCGCTCTGGCAAATGCGGATCACGATGCACTGCCGCAACGCGCCCCGATAAAGTAAGGCGGATCGCACGAGGACGGACCTTCCGTTGACGGCCGTCAAGCCGCTGACGGTCTCCAGCAGCACAGTCCGCTTGGCCGTGAACGCGCCGGCGAATTGCGCGTTATCCCATCGCGCCGTCGCCGGCGCGAACGGTTTCGCCAACGGTTCCCTGGCAGACCGGGCTTGCGCAGACGCGGCCTCCAGATCGGAGGATGAGACATGAATCCAACCCTCGTTAAGCCAGGTCTGTTTCGCGATCGCCGTGACGCAGGCCGCCTGCTCGCTGAAAAGCTCGCGGCTTACGCCAATCGCCCGGACGTGCTGGTGCTGGCGCTACCGCGCGGCGGCGTGCCCGTTGCCTACGAGGTGGCGCGCAGGCTCGGCGCGCCGCTCGATGTTTTTGTCGTCCGCAAACTCGGAGTTCCCGGTCACGAGGAGCTGGCGATGGGTGCGGTTGCTACCGGCGGCGTGCGCGTGCTCAACGATCAACTCGTTGAACAACTTGGCATCCCCGATCAAATGATCGATGCGGTCGCGGCGCGCGAGCGGCAGGAACTGGCGCGGCGCGAGCGCCTTTACCGCGGCGGCCGTCCGCCGCCCGATGTCCGTGGCCGCACCGTGATCCTGGTGGACGATGGCCTGGCGACCGGGGCCACCATGTACGCCGCGATCGAAGCGTTGCGGAAGCAGAATCCGGGCCGCATCGTCGTCGCGGTTCCGACCGCATCGCCCGAAACCTGCGAGGAGATGAAGGCAAAGGCCGACCACGTCATCTGTGCGATTACGCCGGACCCGTTCCAGGCAGTCGGCCGCTGGTACCAGGATTTTTCGCAGACGTCGGACGAGGAGGTTGCCGACCTGCTGGCGCGGCGAAGCACGCCTGGCAATAGCGAGGCCGCGCAAAACCCGAACCCGGACAGCGCCCTCATCAAGGCCTTGCGCGAGACCGCCTATCCGATAGCGGGATCGGCTCGCGACTACGATCCGCTGATCGGCCGGATCGGCGAGGCACGCTTCGCGCTGCTCGGCGAAGCTTCCCACGGTACACACGAGTTTTATTACGAGCGTGCCGAGATCACCAAATGCCTGATCGCGGAGAAAAACTTCACCGCCGTCGCGGTGGAAGCGGATTGGCCCGACGCCTACCGGCTCAACCGCTATGTTCGCGGCGCGAGTGACGATGTCGACGCGGCGGAAGCGCTCGCCGATTTCCGCCGCTTCCCGACATGGATGTGGCGCAACACGGTAATGGTCGAGTTCATCGAGTGGCTACGAGCGCACAACGACGCGCTCCCGCC
The DNA here is from genome assembly GCA_005884465.1 of Alphaproteobacteria bacterium. GTDB lineage: Bacteria > Pseudomonadota > Alphaproteobacteria > Rhizobiales > Xanthobacteraceae > Bradyrhizobium. The sequence continues at coordinate 3,057 of VAZH01000256.1, forward strand.
GGGCACCGAAAAAGTCGGGTTTTATGGCCTCGACCTCTACAGCCTGCACGCGTCGATGAAAGCCGTGCTGCGCTATCTCGAAAAGGTCGACCCGGAGGCGGCCAAGCGGGCACGCGAGCGTTACTCCTGCTTCGATCATGTCGGGGAGGACACCCAGGGCTATGGCCTGATGACGCGATTGAACCTTTCCAAGTCGTGTGAGGAGGAGGTCGTCCGTCAATTGCTTGAGATGCAACGCCGGGCGGCCGACTACGTGCGGCGCGACGGGCGTTTGGCTGAAGATGAATTGTTCTACGCCGAACAGAATGCCCGTTTGGTGAAGAATGCCGAGGCGTATTACCGCTCCGTGTTTCTCGAAGAGGTCTCGTCGTGGAATCTGCGCGACCGCCACATGGCTGAAACGCTCGATGCGCTGGCTGCCCATCTCGGTCGGAAAGGCGGCCGCGCGAAAATTGCCGTCTGGGAGCACAATTCCCACCTCGGCGACGCACGCGCCACGGAAATGGGCCAGCGCGGCGAGCTGAATGTCGGTCAGCTGACGCGCGAGAAGTACGGCAGCGAGGCGGTGCTGGTCGGCTTTACCACTCACCACGGCACTGTCACAGCTGCTTCCGACTGGGGCGAACCGGCCGAGCGCAAACGTGTTCGCCCTGCGCTGGCCGGTAGCTACGAGGCCCTGTTCCATGCCGCGGGACGTGATCGTTTCCTGCTTATCGTCAACGACAGCGATAGGCTGGCGCAGCAATTGGGCGTCGCTCGGCTCGAGCGGGCGATCGGTGTGATCTACCGTCCCGAAACCGAGCGGCAGAGCCACTATTTCCGGGCGCGGCTGCCCAGCCAATTCGATGCGGTGCTCCATTTCGATGAGACGCGTGCCGTCAAACCGCTCGAAACGACGGAAGAGTGGGAAGCCGGCGAGCTTCCGGAGACGTTCCCATTCGCGGTGTAAGCGAGCAGGCGCTGCGGTGCTCGCGCGTCGTATCGAGAAAGGAAGCATGCGATGAACAAGTCTGTAGCTCAAGCGGTTGAAGAGCGATTGGTTCAGGTCTCGGCCGGTTCGGTGACGCTGGAGGGCAATCTAAGTCTGCCGAAGGAATCCCGTGCGATTGTGCTATTTGCCCACGGCAGCGGCAGCAGCCGGCACAGTCCGCGCAATCGTTATGTCGCTCGCTTGCTCAACGAGGCGAAGCTGGCAACCCTGTTGGTTGACCTGCTGACGCTGGACGAGGAAGTAATCGACGCGCGTACGGCAAAGCTGCGCTTCGATATCGAGCTGCTCGCCGAAAGGCTCGTGGCCGCGACTGACTGGCTCGCGAAATTCCCCGATACGCAGCAGTTTCGGATCGGTTACTTCGGTGCCAGTACCGGCGCCGCTGCCGCACTGGTGGCGGCGGCTGTCCGCCTCGATGTGGTGCGCGCGGTTGTCTCGCGAGGCGGCCGTCCCGATCTGGCCGGCACGGCTTTGATGCACGTTCGGGCTCCGACGCTGCTTATTGTCGGCGGAGACGACGTCCAGGTCATTGAGCTGAACCGGGCAGCGCTCGCGCAGCTGCGCTGCGAAAAGCAGCTTGTGATCGTGCCGGGGGCAACGCACCTCTTCGAGGAACCTGGAGCGCTCGACGAAGTGGCGCGGTTGGCGCGCGACTGGTTTCACCGCCACCTTGTCTTGGCGCGCGACACGCCATAACGCCAATCGGCCAAAGCGAGCGACAGGTCAGATCACCGCGCTTCGGCTCGCACGGGTGATCGGCGGCAAACGTGCGCCAATTGAAATTCCGCGTTTTCGAGGTCGCAGCCTGGGAGCTTTTTGGAACCGGGGCACTGGCCGAGCGTTTATTGGATTGGATTATTCCGGTTGTGAAAGCAGGAGCCTGTCATGAGAGACGGCTCATGAAATCTAAACTCGTCTCCGAGGACGGCGGTCGGACATTCGTCCTGATCCTGGATCAAGGCGAAGAGGCTTTTGCGGCTGTGACAGCTTTTGCGAACGAGAGGGCAATCACCGCGGCGTCCGTCGTGGCGATCGGAGCCTTCGAAGGCGCCAAGGTCGGGTGGTTTGATCTCGCGGCCAGGCGGTACAGCCCGATTTCGGTCGATGAGCAATGCGAGGTATTGAGTCTGCTCGGCGACATAGCACAGGGAGACGACGGCAAGGCCAGCCTGCATCTCCACGCTGTACTCGGACTTCGCGACGGCAGCGTGCGGGGAGGTCATCTTCTGGCCGGGAAAGTTCGGCCCACGCTCGAGGTCACGATCGTCGAGACGGCATCGAAACTCCGTCGCAGGAAGCGAGCAGATCTGGGAATCGCGCTGATAGATATTTGATTCTCGTCTATCCGCGCGAGCCGCAACTGATATGCGCGAGTGTAAGTTGATGTTCGTCAAGGTTAGTAAAGATAATTTTGACAGGGTCGTCATGTCGACGCGAAGTACGACCTGCACGTTTGGTATCTTGATCAGAGTTCGAATGTGATGATGAAAACTTCTATCCTCGCCTTCACCCTCGGCATTCTGGTGGCGGGATTTGTTGGTGCGGTGCAGGCCCGGGACGATGGCCGCTATTCTCAGTCTCCCCTCAAGCCATGGTTTGACAGCCTCAAGTCCGGCAAGGGGCCGTGTTGTTCGGATGCTGATGGTTTTGCCGTTTCAGATCCGGATTGGGAATCGAGGAATGGTCATTATGTTGTCCGCATCGATAACGAATGGATCGACGTTCCTGATGATGCCGTGATTAAAGAGCCGAACCGGGTTGGCAGGACCATGGTCTGGCCGATCAAGGGCTCTCTGGGGACTTCAATTCGCTGCTTCCTGCCGGGCAGTATGACATGATCGAATCTTTGCTTAAGCCTTCGCTGCGATCTCATCCGCATTTCGGCGCGAGCCTCGCTCTCTGCGCTGTGCCAGCACCAAAAGACTGGCTGCTCGCAACCGCCTTTCGCATTGGCTTTATGACCAGCGCGAAGCCGATCGATATTTTTGACGTCGGTCAAGGTATCGCTCGCGATTTCACCCTATCAACCTTCCGGGTGCGGAGATCAGTGGAGAAAACCCATGTGCGATTATAGCCTGCATGCTGTTGCATCTCGTCCAGCCAAAGTTGGCGATATGCTTGTTACAACCAGTTTCTACGGCACATCGACGCGCGGTTTTGCCGCGAAGGAAGAGCCGGCTGTCGCGGTGTGTCTGCTTCCCGGAACCGAACTCGCGTTCGAGAACGACGTCAGATACAATCGTTATTGGTTGTCGACCAAGAGCACAGGCTTTCACGTGGCCCGATTTTGCAAGATTCAACCGCGCGCGCCGGAACAGCATCACGACGCCCTGGCGTTTCCGGACGGAAGTACGGTTCTCGTGAATCTGTTGTCGGAAGGGCAGCGTGCACGGGTGCTTCAACTGCCTGCTATCCCGCAGGACCGGCGCGCCCATGCCGATGCCGAGAAAGCTTCAAGGCCGGCGGCCGATACCAGGATTCTGGCCTAGTCACTTCAGTACGTCACCTGAAGGCGTGCCTGATCGGCTTGGAGTTGAGCAAAGTGTAGCGTCGCCTGGATACTAACCGAAATGCCCCGCCTGGAACGCAATTTCCAGACGGGGCCAGAGGCAGGGTAGCAGTCGCATCAAGCTGACGCTCAGGCGGCGTCGAGACGTACCGTATCACTGGATTGGCCCGGAACAATCCCCGGATGTTAGCTGTTTGTGGATAGTGCCTGATA
>VAZH01000257.1 GCA_005884465.1 Alphaproteobacteria bacterium
TTTCGGGTTGGCGAGCTTTGCGCCGAGCGTAAAGGCGTTGATGTTGCGCAGCACCTGCGGGATCGGCTTGGCGGCAACGAAGCCGAGCTTGTTGGTCTTGGTCGAGTAACCGGCGACGATGCCGGAAACATGTTGCGCCTCGTCGATGTAGCCGAAATAGCTGCCGGCGTTCTTCGGATCCTTGTCGCTCCACAAGCCGCCGCAGTGCTCGAAGCGAAGTTTTGGAAACTTGTTCGCCATCTTGGTCATGTGCGGATTGTAGTATCCGAACGATGTCGGAAAGAGCAGCGTCGCGCCGTCGAGATTGATCATCGACTCCATCGTCTTTTCGACGGCGTCGGTTTCCGGGACTTTTTCTTCCTCGATCACCTTGAGGCCGAGCATTTTCTTGAGCGCCGCCGCGCCTTGCGCGTGGGCCTGGTTGTAGCCGTAGTCGTCGCGCGACCCGACATAGATGAAGCCGATCGTCGTATCCGCCGCGTGTGCGGAACGCGCGCCGAAAGCGGTGCCGAGGGTGAGCGCGGCGCTTCCCTGCAAGAGATGCCGTCGTGAAATCCTGCCAAAATCCATGGGTTGCTCCTCTGGCGGATGGACCGCCGCTAATTCGCGGCTCCGCCGATCCGGCGGAGCCCGAAGCTATGTCGCAATCTTCATGCCAGAGCCTTTCCAATGAGCATTGTCGATCAATACTTTGAAATATATGATCTATTTACGCTGGTGGGTTTCGATCGAAACTTGTGCAGGCACAAGGAAGCCCAAAATTTAAGCGACATTTTTGGATTGTATGCAAGGGAGTTAAGCAATTCTTGATGCGGCTAGCGCTGTCGGAATCCTGCCGAGCGGGAATCCGATCATTTGCCGGCAGGTCGCGCAGGCTTAGGATTTGGGTGATCTTCGGATTCGCAACACCCGCTGGCACCGAACTTGTATCGTGGGGCGAGAAGCGCGTGCGCGGATCGGCGCTGCTTTCGGCATTGGAAAAGCATGAGCGAGATGAAGGAGCCAGGCGCCGGGCCACGAAACGCGTCTCTCGGCGATGAGATCGTTGGCTGCATCGACGAACTGGCGGCGATCTCCGAAACGCCCGAGCATCTCACGCGCATCTTCCTTACCAAAGAGCATCGCGCGGCGGCCGACCTTATCCTGAGCTGGATGCGCGATGCCGGAATGCGCGCACATCTCGACGCGATCGGAAATGTCTGCGGCCGCTACGAAGGCGAGGTTGCGGGCATGCCCTGCCTGATGCTGGGCTCGCATTACGACACCGTTCGCGACGCCGGCAAATGGGATGGTCCGCTCGGGCTGATCACGGCGATTTCCTGCGTCGCCCAGTTGCACAGAAGAGGAAAGCGATTGCCGTTCGCGATCGAGGTGACTGGGTTCGCCGACGAGGAGGGGGTCCGGTTCGCATCCACGCTGTTGGGGAGCCGGGCGGTCGCGGGAACGTTCGACGAGAGCGTGCTGGGGGTAAAGGACAGCGCCGGAATTTCGCTGCGCGCCGCGCTTTCGCAATTCGGCCTCGACCCCGATCATATCGGAGCGGCTGCAAGGACCCGCGGCGAACTGCTTGCCTACCTCGAACTGCACATCGAGCAGGGGCCGGTGCTGGAAGGCTTGAATCTGCCGGTCGGCGTCGTCACCGCGATCGCGGGCGCCACGCGGCTCGCGGCAAGCCTGACCGGCATGGCCGGCCATGCCGGCACCGTGCCGATGCCGCTGCGCCGCGATGCGCTGGCGGGCGCAGCGGAATGCATTGTCGCGATCGAGGAATTCTGCCGGACCGGGCAAAGCGGGCTGGTCGGGACCGTCGGATACATCCACGCCACGCCCGGCGCGACCAATGTCATTTCAGGGCAGGTATCGTTCACCATCGATATCCGCGCGCCTTCCGATGCGCACCGCAAGCTCGCGGTCGCCGACATTGTTCGAAGAATCGAAAATATCGCCAGGCGCCGCAAGCTAAAGCTGCAACTCGATGTCACCCACGAGAACCGCACCGTGCCATGCGCGCCGTGGCTCAAGGACCAGGTGTCGGAGGCCATTGCGGGCGAGGGTTTTCGCGTGTTCGAACTGCCGAGCGGGGCGGGGCATGACGGTATGGCGATGATCGACATTGCCGACGTCGCGATGCTGTTCGTGCGATGCCGTGGCGGCATCAGCCATCATCCGGACGAGCACGTAGACCTGGCCGACGTCGATGCCGGCGCGCGCGTGTTGCTGCGGCTGATCGAAAATTTTCGCCCGCGGGGTGCGGCCCAATAATCAGCGCGCGGATGAGCGCGTGGCCGAATTCCCCGTTCGTGCACGTAAAATGGGCGCCGACAGGTTACAGAACGTTTTGACTGCGGCTCTCAGCGATGCGCTGATCAGATCAAGGCGTTCAGCAGAGTTCATCACAAGCTCTTCCTCGCGATTGATAATCGATCCCGCCTCAAACAGGACAGCCGGCATTTGCGTTCCCTTAAGCACGATAAGTTCGTCGAATCGGTAAACGCCCGCATCAGGGTCGATCAGTTTGCGCTGGTATCGGCCCATGATGGGTTGCGTGTACTGACGGGCATATTGTAGGCCTCTGTCCTTCAATTCATTTCCGAGCAGGCGGCCAAACAGCAAGCTTCTGTCTAGATGGGGATTCTCGTACGAGACGAAAATCGAGTAACCCCTAAATCGGTCGCTGAAATGGCTTTGCTTGCCCTCGAATTCCCAGCTCTCCATTAGCGAGTCCGGCACTGAATCGTGATGAATTGAAACCAGGAGATTCGCCGACAAACCGTTTGCCTTGGCAGCGCGGGCAAACAAGCTCGGCCTTGCGCGGCCGCCTGTAACCAGCAGTACGGTCTTGGTAAAGCCGTCCTCAATCAATCTCCGTTCAAGATACTTGGCCAGCCGGAGATTGAAATCGTATTCCGGCACGTTCCTGGCGCTGATAGCACCCGGCGCATCTACTGTGTGCCCGACGTCCAGCACGACGCGAAATTGCGAGCGATCACATGTCGAAGGTTTGGGCTGGCTCCGGGCCTGCTCTATTTCTTTCGGCCGGGCGGGCTCGACGACTGCCAGGGGCACAATGAGTGACGACAATGCTACGATCGAAGCGGTGAGCATTCGATGACGGTCGCGCAGCGACAAACGCCTGGCAGCGAACGGCCCAAGCTTACCATACGCTCGATGAAATTTTGTCTTCATTGCTGTACTTATAATGGAGACCCCGGCCGAATTGGGCAAAATATGAAGATTTAATGCGCAGGCGCAGCGCTGCTTTCGAAACCGTGCCCAGCTCGGCCATGGCGACGAACGTTCGCATGCGCCTCAGGTCCATACCTTACATACATGTCAAATCGGCATAAAACACTGGAAGAATTATGCATTGGACAACAGATTGGCGGGGGGCATATCCTCGCACAAGCCTCTGTCAAGGGGGGAAGCGAGGACAAGTCGATCCGGGCGTGATGGTCCTGGCGATGACCGCTGCAATGAGCACAATGACGCCACATATGCGCTCGCGGCATCGAGATGAGACGCGCTGCCACGCGATCGAATCGGGGAAACGAGGCAGATCGCGCCTGGCGCCAGAGTTTGGAGACTCCCCATGAGCTGCTGCGATGAAACCACCGCCCGCGTACCCGATAGCGAGGTGTCCCGGCGTGCGCTGTTCAAGGGGGCTGCGCTGGTCGCAAGCGTCATTCCGGCGGCGCGACCCACCCAGTCCCAAGCTCAGGGCAAGCAGATCAAGCTGGCCTATTGCAGTCAGCTTCTGTGCGGCGTTCCGTACGAGGTCGCGCGATCGGCCGGTTACTTCAAAAATCAGGGGCTTGATGTGCAGCTCGTCTATACCCGCGGCGGCAACGCCGCGATGCAGGCGCTGGTCGGCGGCGCCGTCGACTACGCTGCCACCGCGTTGGATGTCGCCATCCAGGCCTATGCCAATGTCGGCGCGGACATCCGCCGCTTTGCGGTCACGGGGCGCCTCCCCCTGTTCGCCGTTGTCACCGCGCCGAGGACCGCCAGCCAGATTCAATCGATCAAGGATCTGGAGGGAAGAACAATTGGCGTCTCCGCACTCGGCAATGCCGATCATGCGCTGACGCTATATCTGTTGAAGCAGGCCGGCGCCGACGCCCAGAAAGTCCAGTTCGCGACCATGGGCGTCAATTTGCTGGAAGCGTTGCGCCAGGGCCAAATGGACGCCGGCGTGGTGCAAGAGCCGGCTCTGACACTGCTGCAGCGCTCAGGCGCGCGCGTGCTCATGAACGGAATGGACCTTGAAGACGCCAGGCACTATCTCGGCGGTTCCTTCGAATTCATGGGCGTCGCGGTACGCGCCAAGGAGATCGAACAGCGCAGGCCGGAAATGGTTGCGCTGACCAAGGCGCTGGCGGATGCACTCAAGGCGCTGCGCGGGATGACGGGCGAGGAGCTGGTAGCGGCTCTCCCCAAGGAGATGACGACCGGGCTCGACCTCAAGGAGTTTGGCGGCATCATCGTGCACCACCGCGACTCTCTCTACCCTGAAACGGTAAGCATCGACCTCGAGGCGGCCAGGCGCGTCGAGCAGAGCCTGATCGCCGGCGGCCTCATCAAGTCCGGTGCGAGCATGTCCGGGCTGCACGACACGACCGTCGCAGGGGGCTGAATTGCGCGTCCGCGATCTGACCATTTCCTATGGCGGGGAACCGGTCCTTGAAGCAGTGAACCTCACCGTTGAGGAGGGCCGGTTCGTGAGCCTGGTCGGGCCTTCTGGCTCGGGCAAGTCGAGCCTGTTGCGCGCTGTGATTGGGTTGCAGCAACCGCTTTCAGGCACGGTCGAGACGAACCTTGCGCGCTCGGAGCTCGGCCTCCTCTTCCAGGACGATGCCCTGCTGCCCTGGAAGACGGCGCGCGACAACGTAGCGCTCGGCCTTACATTCAACGGAACGGAGCGCAAGCAGGCGCTCGCCGAGGCGGAGGCCTGGCTTGCGCGCCTGGGCCTTGCGGGCTTCGGCGATCGCTTTCCCCGTCACCTCAGCGGCGGCCAGCGCAAGCGCGTTGCGCTTGCACAGGTGCTGGCCATGAAGCCAAGGCTCATCCTGATGGACGAGCCGTTCGCCTCCCTCGATGCGATCGTGCGCGCACGGGTGGTGAAGGACGTCGTCGCGTTGGTCGAGCGCGAGAGGATCAGCGTTCTCCTGGTCACCCACGATCTCGAAGAGGCGCTTAGCCTTTCCGACGAAGTTTATCTACTGTCGCAAGGGCCGCGCGCGCATATTATCGAGCAATACAATGTGCCGATTCCGCGGCCACGCGATCCTGTCCAATCGCGCATGCATCCAGCCTTCTCGCCGCTCTACGAAAGGCTGTGGGCGGACCTTTCTCGCGAAGTCGATCATCGGGCGGAGGCGGCATGATGTTTCTCCATCCCCGCTATGCGTGGATACGCCAGCTTGCCGCATTCGCGGTCCTGCTCGCGGTTTGGGAAGCCGCCGGCCGCGCCGGCCTGCTCAATCCATTGTATGTGCCGAACCCGAGCCGGATCGGCGCAGCGCTTGTCGAATTGTTCTCCGACGGTCGCATCTGGCCACATCTCGAGGCAACCTTCACCGCTGCGCTTGGCGGTCTCGCACTCGGCATCGTCGTCGGCATTCTACTCGGGGTCGCGGCGGCCCTGGTCCCCTTGATCGCGGAGCTGCTCGAGCCGCTGATGACCGTTCTCAACGCCATCCCGCGCGTGGTCCTCGCGCCGCTCTTTGTGATCTGGCTCGGTATCGGACTAGCCTCCAAGGTAGCGCTGTCCTTCATTCTCGTGGCTGTGCTGATCTTCTCCACTGTTTTCACCGGAATCCGGCAGGTGGACCGCAAGCTTGTCGAACGCGTCGTCACACTCGGCGGCGATCGCTGGGCGCTGGTGCGCCACGTCT
>VAZH01000258.1 GCA_005884465.1 Alphaproteobacteria bacterium
TCACGGGCGCGCGTGCCGTCCCGATCTACCAGACGACATCCTACGTTTTTCAGGATTCCGAGCACGCCGCGGCGTTGTTCAATCTCGAACGCACAGGCCACATCTACACCCGGATTTCGAACCCGACCACGGCGGTGCTCGAAGAGCGTCTGGCCGCGCTGGAAGGCGGCGTCGGCGCGATCTGCACCGCGAGCGGCATGGCCGCGTTGCACCTCGCCATCGCGACGCTCCTTAACGCCGGCGACCATATCGTCGCCTCTTCATCGCTTTATGGCGGCAGCATCAACCTGCTCACGCATACGCTGCCGCGTTTCGGCATCACCACGACCTTCGTGAAGCCGCGCGCGCTGGAGGAATTCCGTTCCGCGATCCGGCCCAATACCCGCCTCGTGATCGCCGAGACCATCGGCAATCCCGGTCTCGAAGTGCTGGATATTCCAAAGGTGGCGCAGGTCGCGCATGAGGCAAAAATACCGCTGCTGATCGACAATACCTTCGCCACACCCTATCTGAGCCGGCCGATCGAGCTTGGCGCCGATATCGTCATGAATTCGACGACCAAGTGGATCGGCGGCCACGGCATCGCCATTGGCGGCGTGATTGTCGATGGCGGCCGGTTCGACTGGCGCGGTTCCGGCAAATTTCCGGTGCTGACCGAGCCCTATGCCGGATATCACGGCATTGTCTTCGACGAGCAATTCGGCCAGGCCGCGTTCATCATGCGGGCGCGCACCGAAGGCCTGCGCGACTTCGGCGCCTGTCTTTCGCCGACCAACGCTTTTCAACTGCTGCAGGGCGTCGAGACGCTCGGCGTTCGCATGGATCGCCATATGGCAAACACTCACGCTGTGCTCGAATACCTCGGCGCCAACAAAGCCGTCGACTGGGTGCTGCACCCCGCGCTCGAGACTCACCCCGACTATCAGCTGGCAAAACGATTACTGCCGCGCGGCGCGGGCTCGATCATCAGCTTCGGAATCAAGGGCGGCCGGGCTGCCGGCAAGAAATTCATCGAAAGCTTGCGGATGATCAGCCATCTGGCCAATGTCGGCGATGCCAAGACGCTCGTCATTCATCCCGCCAGCACGACCCATCAGCAGATGGATGCGGCCCAGCTCAAGGCCGCGGGTGTCGGCGAAGAGCTGGTGCGGCTGTCGATCGGCATCGAAGCCGCCGCCGACATCCTCGATGATCTCGGCCAGGCGCTCCGTCTTTCGCAGAAGGCTTGAGCCATGCAGCTCACCGTAAACGGCATTGACACCTTCGTCGCCACCGGCGGCCGGGAGTTCGACAAGTCGCAACCGACCATCGTGCTTCTGCAAGGCGCCGGCTTCGACCATTCCACCTGGGCCTTGCATAGCCGGTGGTTCGCCCATCACGGTTTTGGCGTGCTGGCGCCGGATCTGCCGGGTCATGGCCGCTCGTCCGGCGCGCCACTGCCTACGATCGCCGACATGGCCGACTGGACCGCCGCGCTGCTCGATGCCGCCGGCGCGGCAAAGGCAAAACTTGTCGGTCACTCCATGGGATCGCTGATTTCGCTCGAGACCGCGGCGCGGCACCCGGCAAAAGTCTCCGCGCTCGGCCTGATCGGAACGGCGGCGACCATGACGGTCGGGCCCGATCTGCTCAAGGCCGCGGAAGCCAACGATCGGTCGGCCATCGATATGGTGTCGATCTGGGGACTTGGATTTCAAGCTGAACTCGGCGGCAGCCTCGCGCCCGGTTTGTGGATGCACTTTGGCGCGCAGCGGGTGCTCGAACAGTGCCGGCCCGGCGTGCTGTTCAACGACCTTTCCGCCTGCAACGCCTATCAGGGGGCGCTTGCCGCCGCCGCGCAAATTACCGTGCCGGCCACGCTCATTCTCGGCGAACGCGACATGATGACACCCACGAGAGCCGGCAAGGCGCTTGCCGCCGCGTTGGCAAATTCGCGCACCGTGGTGCTGCACGGCGCCGGCCACATGATGATGGTGGAGCGGCCGGACGAATTGCTCGCAGCTTTGCAAGGCTGATGGGATGGCGCGCAACGCGGTGCTCTGCTCGAGCGTCGGCCGGCCAATCCCGAAGGCCGAAATAGATTCTTGAAAAACTAATACGCGTGTGTCGCAGCACCGCGAGCCACAGCCGGCGTTCTCCCATTCTGCGCTATTACGTGTTGCGCGAGCGTATGGGCCACCTCCTTGGGATGGGTCGAAATCATGAAATGAGCCGCTTGGGAAATCGTCACGACCTTCGCGGTCGTGAACCGGGCCAGGAGCTCGTTGGCGCGCTGGATCGCCGGATGACTTTTCCCACCCCACAAAACGAGAGTCGGGACGTCGATTGCCGCAAGGGCAGCGGACGCCGGCAAGAAATCATATGCGGTTCTCCAATCCAGAATGTTGACCGGCGTGGTTTCAACGGCGTAATCGCGAACACGCTGCGGCCAGCCGGCGAAAGTGCCGGCTCCGCCATAGAAATCAATCATCTGTTCAATCGCAGCCTTTTCGCCGCCATGGAAAGCACCGAAATAGGAGTCGGTCATTTCGCGAAATGCGGCATAGTGCCGGTGCTCTCCCATATGCCGCAGGATTTCCGGCGCGGGCGCCTCAAGGATCGAAAGACTTAGCAATGGCACGTTGTTCCGGAGCGCAACGGCGAGCGCGGTCAGGCCACCAAACGAATGGCCGACAAGATGCACCGGACAAGCCGCGCGGCGGATGACGGCTTCAAGGATCGCGGCCTCATGAGAAATGTCGACGTCGAGGTCCGTGCGGCGTTCGGCGGTTCCGCCGTATCCGAGCAGGCTCGTCGTCACACAGCGGAAGCCGTCCTTCCACTGCGAGACGATGGGCCGCCAGGCTACGCCGGTGCTACAGGATCCCGGCACAAGCACGATCGTCGGCCCCTCACCGCTTTCGTCATAGTCGATGTGTCCGCGTTTATCCTCGATCACGTCGTCCTAACCTTTCTGCACGCTCGCCGCTCTCGTTGAACCATGGAACCGAAAATCAAGCGCGAGCCAGCCTTGGTCGGTTCGCGAGAGTCCGCGTTCCGTCAGGATCGCTGGGAATTTTACATCCGCAATCGCTGCCGTGCCGTCTCCGCCAGGGCATCACCGATCTCACTGCGCGAGGTGCCAATGTCTTTGAGGTCCCGGTCGCTGAGATGGCGCAGCGCGACCAGCGCTGCCTGGCGCTCGCGATGCGCGATCACGGCGGCAATCCACTGGTTGATGAGGCGACCGAGGCGCGCCAAAAAAACGGCGGCTCCTCGTCGAACTCCCGGCGCGGTCACCGCGTAGGGCGAGGTATTGTTGAGCATCGTCATGGCTATTTCCTTCGAAAGGGCTGGCGCTCCCCCGTTTCCCTCTATGCCTGCTACGGGCTATTAAAACTTTGAGAAAACGACGATTTATTCTTCAGACGCGCTTGAGATGTTCCTGACAGTCCCGCTTTTAGCGGTCCGGAACATCGCTACTGCGACGGGGACGCTAACCTTGCCCAACGGTTGCCGCCGCGCTGCCGCGCGGCCACATGATAATGGTCGAGCCGCCCGCCGAGCTGCTCGCGGCTTTGCAAGGCTGAACTGGTAGGCGCTGAAGTTTTTGCGCTGAGGCGGCCGAAGCCATTATTCCGCCGCTGCGACGCTCGGCTTTGGCGTGACGTTGACCGCAAGCTTGCCGTAGCGATCCGTGAAGGCTTCGGTATCGATCTCTTCGAGCTTGATCGCGCCGCTCATCACACCGGCCTTCCACGAATCGTGCTCCGGATCGGTCTTGAAGTCCGGCATCACTTCCTTGGCGAACAGTTCGAGTGAGTCGCAGATGTGCTCATGGCTGTTCTTGCCGGCCTGATTGAGCAGGATCACCTGGTCGATATGCGAGGTGCGGAACCGGCGCAGTTTTTTGGCGATGGTTTCGGGCGATCCGATCAAGCCGCCGCGCAGCGCCGCCTCCTGGGCTTGCGGATTTTCGCGCTTCCATTTGTTGTATTCGTCCCACATGTTGACGGTGCCGGGCGCCGGACGCTGGCGGTTTTGCGAGGCGCCGTAAAAGCGCAGCGCGAACTGGAAGAACGTCGCGCCGTCGGCGCGCGCCCGCGCCTCCTCGTCGGTTTTCGCGCACATGAAGAACGACACCAGCGCCATGTTCGGATTGATCTGGTAATCGGCAAGCTTCTTCAGCCGTTTGGTGATGGCGTTGTAATAGGCGTGCACCCAGGCATGCGCGGCGTCGGCGCTGACGAACTGGAAACCGAGCGCGCCAAAACCGTTCCGGCCGGCGCGCTCGATGGTCGGCAGCTGCGAGCACGCCATCCACAACGGCGGATGCGGCTTCTGAACGGGTTTCGGCACCACGTTGCGCAGGGGAATATCGAAATACTTGCCGTGATGTTCGCTTCCGCCCTGCTTGAACATTGGAAAGATCGCGCGAACGGCTTCCTCGAACACTTCCTTCTTGGTTTCCATGTCGCGGCCGAACGGCGTCAGCTCGGTGATCGAGGCGCTCTCGCCCATCCCGAATTCAACGCGTCCCTGGCTGAGCAGATCGAGCACCGCGACGCGCTCGGCGACGCGCGCAGGATGATTGGTGGTGAGCTGGAAAATGCCGTGACCGAGCCGGATGTTTTTGGTGCGCTGGCTGGCGGCGGCGAGAAAAGATTCCGGCGACGGCGAATGCGAATATTCTTCCAGAAAATGGTGTTCCACCACCCAGGCATAGTCGTAGCCAAGCCGGTCGGCGGTTTCCAGTTGCGTCAGCGCGTCCTGATAAAGCTTCAGCTCATCGCCGGCTTGCCACGGGCGCGGCAATTGCAGCTCATAAAAGATGCCGAATTTCATGACGTCTCTCCCGCGGCCGGCTTGTTGTTTTGTCCAGTGTATTCGCAGGCGAGGATGAGTCCAGCCTCCGAGCTATTCCGCCGGACGGGAGAAGCCTTGTGCTGGACGCACGAATGGTTAGGTTTGCGGGCCGTTGAGTCGTCGCTCCGTGCACGACTTCTCCACTGAGAACCCATGCCTACTTTCACACCGCATCAGGATTCCGCGCTGAAGGCCGTTGCCGGCTGGCTCAAGGCGAAACCCGGCAAGAACGGCACGCCGCCGATCTTCCGCCTGTTCGGCTATGCCGGAACCGGCAAGACCACGCTGGCGCGGCACATCGCCGACGGCGTCGATGGCGAGGTGAAATTTGCGGCCTTCACCGGCAAGGCCGCGCTGGTGATGCGCAACAAGGGTTGCGACAGCGCCTCGACCATCCACTCGCTGATCTATCGCGCGCGCGAATCCGGCGTCGAGCAGCCGAGCTTTGAGCTGTGGGACGACGCGCCGGCATCGAAGGCAAAACTGATCGTGATCGACGAATGCTCGATGGTGGACGCCGAGCTCGGCCGCGACCTGATGTCGTTCGAATGCCCGCTATTGGTGCTCGGCGATCCCGCGCAACTGCCGCCGATCCAGGACGGCGGTTACTTCACCGCCTGCGAGCCCGACGCGATGCTGACCGAGGTGCATCGCCAGGCGCAGAACGATCCAATCGTGCGGATGTCGATGGATATTCGCGAAGGCCGCGAACTTAAGATCGGCCGCTACGGTGAAAGCGAAGTCGTCTCGCGCGCCGAGTTCGAACCCGACCGGGTCATGCGCGCAGATCAGGTTCTGGTTGGGCGCAACAATACGCGGCGCTCCTACAACATGCGGATGCGGCAAAGGCAGCACATCGAGGATCCCTTGCCGGTGGCCGGCGACAAGCTGGTCTGCCTGCGCAACAACCGCAAGAAGGGCCTGTTCAACGGCGGGCTATGGCGGGTGAAGTCTCGCGCGCAGTCGAAATCGAAAATCATCACCATGCGGCTGTCGCCGGACGAAGATTTTGGATCGAAAGTGACAAAGGTCTCGGTCCGCGGCGACTGTTTTGGCGGCGCGATCGAGACCATC
>VAZH01000259.1 GCA_005884465.1 Alphaproteobacteria bacterium
CGGCATCGACGATAGCAGATGGCATGGTGTCCTGAAAGACGCGCGCCGGGCTGCGGTCTCGACGGCGCATCTTGCCTATCGTAAAACGCCGGCACATGATCCTCGCTTTGCGGAGGCAGGCCTGATGCCCAGTCGCTTGCTGATCCTTCTGGTCGCGGCCGCGATGCTGCTGCAAACCGGCGTCGGTTACGCCGACGCCATCGACGGCGACTGGTGCAGCACGGACGGAATGCGCATGTCGATTCGCGGCGAGAAGATCACGATACCGAGCGGCAAGCAGATTGAGGGCAACTACAACCGCCACGCATTCGATTACGTCGTTCCGGCCGGTGAGAATGGTTCTGGCGATGTCGTGAGGATCATCCTGCGGAGCGAGTATCTTGCGCTATCACGCCAAGGGCCGCTCGAGGCACCTTTAAGGGAATGGCATCGCTGCAAGGAAACCATCAGCTGAACGCCGTCATGTCCCAGAGCATGATCCGGAAAAGTGGGAACCGGTTTTCCGAAAAGATCATGCTCAAGCAAAGAGATGAGATCACGATCCGATTCAATCTAATCGGATCATGATCTAGGCGGGAACGATCACCTTGCCGATCGGCCACAGCGCGATGCCGGCGAGTTTCAGGTGGGCCCAGGCGAAGGGAATGCCGACGATGGTCACCGCAAGAAGGATTGCGGTGATGACGTGGGCGAGCGCGAGCCACCAGCCCGCAAGCACCAGCCAGATCAGGTTGCCGATCAGCCCCAGCGGCCCGGTGCCGATATCGGAGCGGCCGGTGAGGCTGTCGCGGCGCACCGCTGTTTGACCGAAGGGCAGCAACGCATAGGCGGCGATGTTGAACGCGGCCCGCGCCCAGGGCAGGCCGACAATGGTGATGGCCATGATGACGGCGGCGACTACCCAGCCGATCGCCATCCACAGGCCGCCGAACAGAATCCAGAGTATGTTCAGCAATATCGAAACAGGAGGCATGCGGCTTTCTTCGAAGCAGGAGTAACGCGCGTTCGCGCACAGGAGATAGGTCTTTCGTCATTGCGAGGAGCCAACGGGTCCCGCCTTGGGCAGGCCCGATGATAAACTCCGCGACGAAACAATCCATTACTGCGGTAATCGATATATGGATTGGTTCGCGGGGCTTGTCATCGGGCGGCGCCTTGCGCCGACCCGTTGGCTCGCAATGACGGTTTCACACTAAATGCTTTCCCGGGCCTCCCCTCAAGACGGCTTGCGGCCGATGCTTCGCAACCGTCCGACCACGCCGGTCGGAAAGAAATAGACGCTGGCGATGAACAACAGTCCGAGCCAGAGCAGCCAGCGGTCCGGATGCAATAGTCCCGGCAGCAATGGCAGTCCTGCATCGGCGGCGGCATTGGAGGCCGCGCTCATCAGCGCCTGCAGATAGTTTTGCGCCAGGATGAAGATCGCAGCGCCGATGATCGCGCCGTAGATCGTGCCCATGCCGCCGATCACCACCATCAGCAGAATGTCCAGCATGATGGCAAAACTCAGCGAGGTGTCCGGTCCGGCATAACGCAGCCACAGCGCGTTCAGCATGCCGGCGCTGGCGGCGACGAGGGCGGCGATGCAATTGGCGTAGGTCAGATGAAACACGGTGCGGAAGCCGAGCGCTTCGGCGCGGAAGCGGTTTTCGCGGATCGCCTGCAGCACGCGGCCGAACGGCGAGTTCACCACCCGCAACAGCGCCAGGATCATCGCCGCGGAGCCGGCGAAAATAAGATAGTAGGTCAGCACGCGGCCGTTGAGCTCGAAGCCGAAGACACCTTTCGAAATCAAGACCGTGCCCGGCCGCAACAATTCCGGTAGCTGAAAGCTGCGGCCGTCCTCGCCGCCGGTCAGCCACGACAGTTGCGAGGCCAGCACCAGAAAGGCGGAAGCCACCGCCAGCGTGATCATGGCGAAGAATATCGCCTCGACCCGCAGCGAGAACAGCCCGATGGCGAGCGCCAGCAGCAGCGCCAGCGGCAGGCCGATGACGATGCCGGTCGCGACCGCCGCCCAGCCCGGTCCCATCGAATAAAGCGCGATCGCGACCGAATAACTGCCGATGCCGTAAAACATCGTATGCGCGAACGACACCGACCCGGTGTAGCCGAGCAACAGGTCATAGGACGCCACCAGTGCGGCGAAGATGCAGATCTTGGTGGCGACGTTCATCGCCTTGGCGCCGGGAAAGACAAGAGGGGTGACGGCCAGCGCCGCAATGATGACGATCAGTACAATCGAGAGCACGCGGCTGCGCGGCGGATCGCCCGAGAGGACCATCATCGGCTGGTCACCGCATAGAGCCCGCGCGGGCGCCACATCAGGATCGCGACCATCAGGAGGATGTTGGACACCAGCGCCAGTTTTGGCACCAGAAAGCCGCCGTAATTGGCGACCATCGCGACCAGGAGCGCGCCGATAAAACAGCCGCCGATCGAGCCGAGCCCGCCGATGATCACGACGATGAACACCAGCACCGTGAGATCGTTGCCCATCGAGGCGTGCACCTGCTCGCGGTACAGCGCCCACATCACCCCGCCGAGACCGGCGAGACCGGAGCCGACCATGAACACGCCGAGGAATAGCCGGCGGATGCGATAGCCGAGCGCTTCCACCATCTCGCGGTTTTCCACGCCGGCGCGGATCAACAGCCCGATCTTGGTGCGGTTCAGCACCAGTTGAATGCCAGCGAACACCACAAGACCTACCAGCATCGCCAGCAGCCGGTATTTCGCGATCACGACGTCGCCGATGATGAAGGAGCCGCGCAACGATGTCGGCAGCGGCAGCGGAATGATCTGCGGTCCCCACAGCGCATACAGCGCCTGTTCGGCGACGATCAATCCGCCGGTGGTCATCAGGATTTGCTTGAGGTGCTGGCCGTAGACCGGCAGGATCAGCAGCCGCTCGACGACAAGCCCAAGCGCGCCGGATACCGCCATCGACAGCACCGCGGCCGGCGCCAGCACCGCCAGGTTTGTCAGTAGCGAGTCGGCCTGCACGTAAGGCGCCAGCGGCAACAGCACCAGGGTTGCGATATAGGCGCCGACCGCAATGAAGGCGCCGTGGCCGAAATTGAGCACGTCCATCAGTCCGAACACCAGGGTCAGGCCGGACGCCATGATGAAGATCATCATGCCCATGGCGAGGCTCGCCACCGTCAGCGTCACCCAGGAACTTGCCGATCCGATCAGCGGCGCCACGGCCAGCGCCAGAATTACCGGCAGCAGCACCGGCAGAACATCCCGCTTCGGCTTGGGCAGCGCGCCTGAGGCGGCAAGGTCCGTCATTGATGGGTCTCCAGGCTTAAGCCCAGCAAGCGCTCCTGCAGCGCCACGTCGGAGGCCAGCGCCGCCATCTCGCCGCGATGGACGATCTTGCCGTTATCCATCACCAGAACGCTGTCGCCGAGCTCTCGCGCGGCAAAGAAATTCTGCTCGACCAGAAGAATGGTGGCGCCGCGGCGCTTGACCTCGGCAAAGCATTCGATCAGCGCCACCACGATCGCCGGCGCCAGGCCCTTGGTCGGCTCGTCGATCAAGAGCAATTTGCGCGGCTCGACGATGGCGCGCGCAATCGAAAGCATTTGTTTTTGTCCGCCGGACAGCGCGCCGGCGCGCGACAGCCAGAAACGCTTGAGCGCGGGGAAGAATCCGAAAATCCACTCAAGCCTGGCATCGTCGAGCGGCCCGTCACGGGCCGCGAGAACAAGATTTTCCTTCACCGTCAAATCCGAAAACACCGCCATGCTCTCGGGCACATAGCCGACGCCGAGCCGTGCGATATCAGGCGTCGCGCTGTGCTCGATGGGTCGCCCGTGCAGCGAGATCCGCCCCGCCGAGGCCTGCCACAGGCCCATGATGGTTCGCAGCGTCGAGGTCTTGCCGGCGCCATTGCGGCCCAGCAGCATCGTGGTCTGGCCCTCGGCCACGCTGAAATCGACGCCCTGCAGAATGTGATAACGCCCGATATGGGTATGGACGCCGGCGAGCGAGAGCAGCTCGGTCATGCCGCGCTCCGTCCGGGCGCGATGCCGAGATAGGCCTCCTGCACGATCGGCGAGGCGATCACCTCGGCCGGCTTGCCGTCGGCGACGAGCTGGCCGTTATGCAGCACGATAATGCGGTCGGCCAGCGAACGCACCACGTCCATCTTGTGCTCGACCAGGAGGATGATCTTGCTCAAATCCTGCTTGAGCTGCGCGATCAGATTGAGCACCACCGGGACTTCATCGATGCTCATGCCGGCGGTCGGCTCATCGAACATGAAGACCTTTGGCTCCAGCGCCATCATCAGCGCGACCTCGAGCTTGCGTTGATCGCCATGGGACAGTTGGGTCGCCGCCACATTCCGCCGGCCGCCCAGCGCAACCTTGTCGAGGATGGCGTCGGCGCGCGCAATCAGGTCGCGCCGCGTCATCCACGGACGCAGCATGTCATAATGCACGCCGCTTTGGGATTGCACGGCAAGCCGAACATTCTCTTCCACGCTGAGGTTCGGGAACAAATTGGTGAGCTGGAAGGCGCGGCCGAGGCCGGCGCGGGTGCGCAGCGGCGCCGAAAGCTGCGTGATATCAGCGCCATCGAACAGAATGCTGCCGTCGGAGGGGCGCAGCTGCCCCGAGATCAGATTGAAATAGGTGGTCTTGCCGGCCCCGTTGGGACCGACAATGGCGGTCAGCTCGCCGGGACGAAAGGTGCAGCTGACGCTGTTGACCGCGACGTGGCCGCCGAAGCGAATGGTCAGATCGCGGGTTTCGAGCAGGGTCATTGGAGTATCACCGGAGAGCCTGTCATTTCGGTCGCCAACGTCGCCGTACGCTCCGCCGTCATGCGCGGACTTGATCCGCGCATCCATCCGCTTGCAAAAGGCCTCTTTCGAAACGGATGGATTGCCGGGTCAAGCCCGGCAATGACGGATCGAGCATCGAACTCGCAAGACGACTCAACGTTTTAGTCACCGCTTGTTGCGGATCGGGATATCCATGTCTTCGATCTTGAGCTCACGCACCGGTTCGTTCACCGCCCAGGCGAGGTTCGGATCGACCTTGACCTTGAAGTGATACATGCTTTGCAGCGCCTGATGGTCCTCCTTGCGGAAGATCATCTTGCCCTTCGGCGTATCGAACTCCATGCCTTCCATCGCACTGATCAGCTTTTCGGTGTCGGTGGATTTTGCCTTGGTGACGGCGGCGACTACGGCCATCGCTGCGGAAAACCCTCCGGCGGTGAAGAAATCCGGCGGCGCGTTGAAACGCTTCTGGTGCTCCGTCACCAGCCACTCATTCACCGGGTTCTTCGGAATGTCGTAGTAGTAATAGGTCGCGCCTTCCATGCCGGGCAGCTGCTTGTAGGCGGCCAGGGCGGGGAGGATGTTGCCGCCGGTCGAAAGTTCGATGCCATAGCGCTTCGGGTCCATATCCTGCAGGCCGGCTAGCGGATTGGTGGCGCCCGCCCAGATCACCCAGATGATCTTGCGTCCCGGCTTGTCCTTGAGCGCGTCGAACAGACGCTGGCCGGCCGCGGTGAAGTCCGTCGTGCTGGTCGGGACGTATTCCTCAGCGGCAAGCGTGGCGCCGGTTTTTGCCAGCGCCTCCTTGAAGGCGGCGACGCCGTCTCGGCCGAAGGCATAGTCCTGCGCCAGCGTCGCGACCGTGACGCCTTGCTTGCCGATCGCCACCGCGTTGGAGATCGCGTCTTGCGAGGAATTACGGCCGGTGCGGAAGATGTATCG
>VAZH01000260.1:0-14770 GCA_005884465.1 Alphaproteobacteria bacterium
CATATCAATCGACAGCGCTGATGGTGCCTCTTGCCTGCTGCGCCAGCGCTACAGCGACCAGATGCTGCGTCCGGGCGGGACCATCTCGGGACCGACGCTGATGGCGCTGGCGGATTGCGCGATGTATGTGGTGCTATTGTCGGCGATCGGCCCGGTCGGCCTCGCGGTAACGACAAATCTCAACATCAATTTTCTGCGCAAGGGCCAGCCCGGGCAGGATGTGCTTGCGGCAGCGAGACTTTTGAAACTCGGCAAGCGGCTTGCGGTCGGCGAGGTCAATTTGCTGTCGGGGACGTTGCCGGATCCAATCGCCCATGCGATATCAACCTATTCCATTCCAAACACTTATGGTTTTTTACGGTAATATCACACCATATTCGTAAGCCATTGTTTCTACGGATGTATTTAGATTTGCGCGGCATTGACGCGGATACCCTCTTTCTCTAGAAACCCCCCAGTTCGGCGCAGACGCGCCGCTGTCCTTTTCACGGATTTCCTCACATGAAAACGTATTCGGCAAAGCCTGCCGAGGTGACGAAGAAATGGGTGCTGATCGACGCCAAAGGTCTGGTGGTCGGCCGGCTCGCCAGCCTGGTCGCGATGCGCCTTCGCGGCAAACACCTGCCGACCTATACGCCTCATGTCGATTGCGGCGACCACGTCATCATCATCAACGCGGCTCACGTGGTGCTTACCGGGCGCAAGCGCGACAACAAGGTCTATTACAATCACACCGGCTTCATCGGCGGCATCAAGGAACGCACCGCAAAGTCGATCCTCGAGGGCCGTTTTCCCGAGCGCGTGGTGGAGAAGGCGGTCGAGCGCATGATTCCGCGCGGGCCATTGGGGCGCGTGCAGCTCGGCAATTTACGCGTTTACCCCGGGCCCGAGCATCCGCACGAGGCTCAGCAACCCGAGACGATCGACGTCGCTTCGATGAATCGCAAGAACATGAGGGCCGCATAAGATGTCCGACACCATGCAGTCTCTCGACCAGTTGTCACAGCTGAAGCCGGCAGTTCCGGAAGCGCCGAAATACGTCAAGAAGGTCGACAAGCAGGGCCGTGCCTACGCCACCGGCAAGCGCAAGGACGCGGTTGCCCGGGTCTGGATCAAGCCTGGCGCCGGCAAAATCACCGTCAACACCCGCGAAGTCGAAATCTATTTCGCCCGTCCGGTGTTGCGGATGATGATCCAGCAGCCGCTGGTGGCGGCAGCCCGCGCCGGCCAATACGACGTGATCTGCACCGTGGCCGGCGGCGGTCTGTCGGGCCAGGCGGGCGCCGTGCGTCACGGCATCTCCAAGGCGCTGACCTATTTCGAGCCGGATTTGCGCGGCGTCCTGAAAAAAGGCGGCTTTCTCACCCGCGACTCGCGCGCGGTCGAGCGCAAGAAGTACGGCCGCGCCAAGGCGCGCAAGTCGTTCCAGTTCTCGAAACGCTAACTGCTTCGCTAAAACTTGCCGCGAATGCGGCATCGTTAAAACTTCGGAAAGGGCGCTCGCGGGCGCCCTTTTTGTTGATGATTTACCAACGAGTTGATGCAGTTTTTTCCCGAAAACTTGCGCATGCACGCAAACGGATTGCCAACACCGGGAATCATAGAATGTGGGTAGTCATGGTGCGTATTCCGTTTTTCTGACCACGCGGGGCACGCTGCATCACAACCTCTCGGTGGCCCATGTTGCTTGACACGTCCACGCTTTATCTCGTTGCCACAATGGTCGCGGCAATGCTGGGAGCCATGCTGCTGTTCTTCGGCAGGCAGGAGAATATCCCGGCGTTGAAATGGTGGGGAACCGCCTATCTGCTCGGTGCCGCGTCCATTGCGCTCTGGACATTCGCCGGCAACTTGTTTGGCGAGATGTTTTCACTGGCGTTTAGTGCCCTCAGTTTCGTGGCCTGCGGCATGGTCTGGAACGCCTCACGCGTGTTCCACGGCCGCAAACCCAATCTGCCGGGACTGTTTCTAGGCGCGATCGCCTGGATCGCTGCGGCCATGACGCTGGCGCCCGAGGCCGCCGCAATGCGTCTGACGATCAGCGCCGGTATCGTTG
This sequence comes from Alphaproteobacteria bacterium, assembly GCA_005884465.1. Classification (GTDB taxonomy): domain Bacteria; phylum Pseudomonadota; class Alphaproteobacteria; order Rhizobiales; family Xanthobacteraceae; genus Bradyrhizobium. The sequence continues at coordinate 2,057 of VAZH01000260.1, forward strand.
CGGTTTATGCGGGGCTGACGGCCGCCGAATTGTGGTCCGAGCGCCGCAGGACAATGCAAGCGCGCTGGCCGGCGATCGCAGTGCCTGTAGCGCACGGTTTCGCGCTGATGCTGCCAATCCTGCTTGGCGATCTGTTGCACGCAAATGGCGGTATGTTCTCCGGCAGCATCTGGGTGACGATGTTCTCGGTCGAGCTTATGCTTTACGCAATCGGCACTGTGTTCGTCATCTTCATTCTGGTGTCGGAGCGCACAGTGACCGTGCACAAGACGGCGGCGTCGATGGATCCGCTGACCGGCATGTTTAATCGCCGCGGCTTCGCGGAAGCAACGTCGCGGGTGATCGAACGCGAAGCGACAGCCGGCCGCCCAGTGACGGTGCTGATCTTCGACATCGACCATTTCAAATCGATCAACGACCGCTTCGGCCATCCGGCGGGCGACGAGATTCTCAAATTATTCGCCACCATCGTGATCAATTTGCTGCGGATCACCGACCTGTCGGGGCGAATCGGCGGCGAGGAGTTCGCGGCATTGCTGACCTGTTCGCTGGACGAAGCGGTGGTCGTAGCCGAGCGCGTGCGCGAGGCATTTGCCAATTCGGGAATCGCGGTCGAGGACGGACCGGTCGATACCACCGTGTCGATCGGCGTTGCCGGCGGCCCGGCGGGCACCGAGTTCGAGGTATTGCTCGCGGCCGCCGATGCCGCGCTCTATCAGGCCAAGCGCGGTGGTCGCAATCGCGTCGAGGCCGCCGAGGAGCTGCCGCTGTCACTTGAAAACTGGCGGCGAAAGACCGCGGCGACCGCGCGTCGGCCGCAGCTGCAGCCTGGCGTCGCCCAGCAAGCGTAGGGCGCTCCCGCCGGGTGACAGCAGTAACCGGCCATTTACCATTCGATCGATATCATCCTGGCCATGCAAACGACCCGCAGCTCGGATGCCCACGCCGCCCTGATGTCGCTAGAGGCCAAGGCAGTATCGGCGCGCGGTGGGTTTGCCTGCATGTTCTCGACCTCGGACGAATACGAGACGGCGCTGATCTCGGAACGGCGCGCCCAAGGGCGCTATGATCGGCGACGAAGCCGCTGGCCAGCGGTGATGTTTGTTGGCGGTGCGCTGATGATGGCCGGTATGGTGCTGCTGTTGAACTGAGTTTCAGAGAGTGCGGGATGACGGGGCGCCGCGAGGCGCCTTTTTCTTTGATGATCTTATACTTGGCAAGATTGGTTCGAGTGCCGGCCATGTGACTGGCGTGGGGCCGCGCGGGACGGCTATCTTCCCCAGCCATGGATCGCAACAGCCTCTGGTCAAAATCGTGCGAGCAAAACCGCTGACTGCGCGCCAAGGGCGGCAAGGGTTTTGAGCTGCACAAGTCAATCGAGAAGCCGTCGCGCTACAGGCTGTTGGCAAAGTGGGAGACGCTGGAAAATCACACCGTCGATTTCAGGGGTTCTGAGGACTTCGCGGCATGGCGTGGGTTGGTCGGGCAGTATTTCGCCTCGCCGCCCGAGGTCGAACACACCCAGACGGTACTTACGTCCGGCTGAACGCTCGTCGGCGATGCGGCGTCAGGCTGCCACCGCCTCGGGCGAGGTGTCCTCAGCCTTGAAATAGTCGATCACAACCTTTGCGATCGCCATCAACGGCAGGGCCAGCGCCAGCCCCCAGATGCCGAACACGACGCCGAGCAGGATCTGGAACGCAAATAGAGTGGCGGGAGGAATCTCCAGCGCCTGACGCTGGATAATCGGCGTGAGGATGTAGCTTTCCAGCGCGTGAACGCCGAGGAAGAGCACGAATGCGCTGGCGGCTGCGACCCAACCGGACGCGAGGCTCGCAAGCACCACGATCAGCCCGCCGAGCAGCGCACCAACCGTTGGAATGAAGGCGAGCAGGCCGGCCTGGATGCCCAGGATGAACGAACTCGGGATGCCGATGATTGCGAGGCCGATCGAGGTTACGAGGAAGACCGCGAACATGGTGATGATCTGCGCCACCAGCCAGCGCTCCAGCGTTTCACCGATCCGATCGACGATCACAGTTGCGCGTGCACGATGCCGCGCCGGAGCCATGAATAACAGCCCCCTTCGATAGACGCTCGGCTGCGCCGCGAAGGCTAGTCCGAGAAACAGCACGATAAAGAAGTTTCCGACGGCGCTCACCGTCCCAAACAGCAATTTAAAAGTCTGGCTGACGATGGCGCCGCCGCTCGAGGCGAGCGCGCCCACGCTGGGAAAATTGTGCGTCGGCGCCGTGCCGGGCGTTGCCGACGAATCCGCTGATGCGCTGGAGCTGCCGAGGTCGAAATAGCTGGTATCAATCCCGTTTCGATCAAGGAAACCTTTGACGTTGACCAGTTGCGATTTGATCGTATTGCTCAGCGCGGTGGCCTGCTGCACGATCGTGGCCCCGCCGAGGAAGATCACGCCCGACAGCAGACCCGCGAGCGCCAGACAGACAATCGTCAGCCGCAGCGAATGCGGCAACCTGACAATGCGGCCGAGCCCGTTGGTCATGGCGTTGAGCGCGACGCCAAACAGCATTCCGGCAAAGACCAGAAACAGGGTCGCGGCGAAATGCCAGGTGAACAGCAACAGGGCTGCAAATGCGACGATGCCGATGCCGCCGACTGATATCGCCCATGCCAGATCGTTGCGGGCAGCAAGGCGATCGCCAGTCCGGACTGTCACGCGATTCCTTCTCACATCGGTTTCCAACAGCACTCTTTCGCTAAACGCGCCCGGGATCAAGCGGAGAAGCCCGCCGGTTTGACGCTGGCATGTTCGTTGTGCAAAGCGTGAGCGGAATCGGATCGTGGGCGAGGGCGGATGGCATGAACTTTAGATGGCTCGGGCCGCTCGCATTATTGGCGGTGCTGGTGATCGCCGATCAGATTCGGATCAACCGGCCCGGTCACAAATACCGTCTGACGGTCGAGGTGGAAACGCCTGAAGGGGTCAAATCGGCCTCCGGAATCCTGGCGGTTCAACCCGACCGAGGGTACAGCCGCAGTGGGCACACCCGGACCCTGGGTGATGCCGTCCTGCTTGATCTTGGCGGCGGCAAAAACCTGATTGCGCTGCTGGCGCATGTCGACAAGACGGTCGAACTCGATGGTATGAACTATCTGGCCCTGCGCGCCTACAACGCGGCCGGCCGCAAAGTGTCATTCAACGATATCAGCCGGATGACCGGGCCGGTGCCCGTGCAAGGCGCGTTGATCCCGGTGCTCGTGACCTTCGTCGACCCCGGCAATCCCGCGACCGCGCGCGCGGTGCCGCCGGATGAAGTGGAAGCCGCGTTAGGTAAAGGATTTCACCTCCATGGCATCTCGGCCGAGGTGGTGCCGAACGGTTTGTGGCCGCTCGATTTTGGCGGCCCGTTCGGCGAGCCGGTGACACGCGGGATCGAGGCTAAATTGCCGTGGTGGAATCGGCCTGATGATCCCGCCGGGAAGGCGCTCCAGGCTGCGGGTTTGCAAGGCGGCGAGGCGATCGACCCAAAACAGGTCTTCACGCGGAAATAACAATGCAGCCACGCACCGGGCCGCGAGATATTGATCCGGTGCGGGCTGGCGGGCATGATCGGCCATATTTGCGGCGGGAGATTGGATAGCAGACGATGAGGAGGCCGGTGGTCGGTGTGATCGGAAGCGCCTATCGCATCGAAGATCGATTTGCGACACAGCTGGTTGGAGAGCGAAATCTTCGCGCGGTGGCCGAAGTCGCGGGCGCGCTGCCGCTGATGTTTGCCGCTGCCCCCGATATCACCGATATCGGGGCGCTGCTGGATGCGGTCGACGGCATAGTGCTGACCGGCGCTCGCGCCAACGTTCACCCGGCGCGTTTTGGCACCGAGCCGGATTCGCGGCACGAACCCTTCGACCTCCATCGTGACGACGTGGCGCTGGCACTGTCGGAAGCTTGCGTCGCCCGCGGCATACCCCTGTTCGGTATCTGCCGCGGCTTGCAGGAGATGAACGTGGCGTTCGGCGGCTCGCTGCATCCGGAAATCCGCGAATTGCCCGGACGCATGAACCATCGCATGCCGCGCCTGGAAAACGGCGAAGTCCATCCGGACACCACTGTGGTCTTCGCCGACCGTCACGACGTCCGTCTCGTTCCCGGCGGGGTCTTTGCCCGGCTGCTCGGTTGCGAGACGATCCGCGTCAATTCGTTGCACGGTCAGGGCATTCTCGAACCGGGGAAACGGGTGGTCGTCGAGGGCGTGGCGGAGGACGGCACGATCGAGGCGATCCGGATTGCCGACGCGCCGGGCTTTGCGCTCGGCGTGCAATGGCATGCCGAATACGACCCGCAGCGCAATCCCATCAACCGAGCATTGTTTCAGGCGTTCGGCGAGGCGCTGTTGGCGCACCGCCGGACGAACTAGTTGGCGAGATCGAGCGCTTGCGGCCGGCGCAACGGCGCTCCCCGGCATGAGAAGCGCCGCATCCATCCGAAATGGCGCAAAATCTGCTCAAGCCGCCTTCATCTTCTCCACTTTCACGCCGCCGCCCTCCAGCAGCATGACCTTGTTGAGAAGCTTCACCAGCGCGTAGACGGCCTCGATCGAGGGCGCCGCCGTATTGGTCAGTTTGGCCATTTCCAGAATCGAACCGATCAGCGCTTCGGTTTCCAGTGAGCGGCCGGCTTCCACGTCCTGCAGCATGGATGTCTTGTGCGCGCCGACCGCCTCGGCGCCGGCGATGCGCTTGTCGATAGTGACGCGGAAGGTGACGCCGAGTTTCTGCGCGATGTCCTGCGCTTCCTTCATCATGGTCGCGGCCAGTTCGCGCGTCTCGGCGAATTGGCAAATGTCAACCAGCGTGGCGTGGGTCAGCGCCGAGATCGGGTTGAATGAGAGATTGCCCCAGGCCTTCAGCCAGATCTCCGAGCGGATATCCGGCAGCACCATCGATCTCAGCCCGGCCTTGATGAAGAGGTCGTGAAGCTCCTTGACGCGTTCAGTCTCCTTGCCGTCGAGTTCGCCGATCGGGAAGCGATCGCCCTCGACATGGTGAACCACGCCGGGCGCGATGGCCGCCGCCGCAGGATAAACCACGCAGCCGATGATGCGGTTGGGATCGATCTTCCTGGTCAGGACGCCCGAGGGATCGAGACTTTCCAGCCGGTGATTGTCGTACTGGCCGCCGAGCCTCTGGAAGTACCACCACGGCAGGCCGTTCTGAACGGTCAGCACGACGGTGTCGGGACCGAGCATCGAATCGATATCCCGCACCACCTGATCGAGGAAATGCGCCTTCACCGCCAGCACGACGATGTCCTGCTTGCCTGCCTCGGTCGCCTTGTTGACGGCGTTGACTTTGGCGGTGTGCACCTTGCCGTCATGCCACTCGAGCTTGAGGCCGTTTTTCTGGATCGCCGCGAGGTGTGCGCCCTGGTCGATGACGGTGACGTCCTCGCCCGCGAGCGCAAACTTGGCCGCCAGCAGGCCGCCGATGGCGCCCGCGCCGACCACGCAGATCTTTTTCTGCCTGGGCGGCGCGCCCAGCAGGTACGGGCTCGGCAGCACCTGGTCGAAAACATTGCTGAGGCCGCCGACGCCATCGATCACGATCTCGACGACGTTATGGGCGTCAGCCATGGTGCCGGCGCCGAGCGAGGTGCCGCAGGCGATGATGTCGCCCGGCATCAGCGTCACGTCCTTGGAAATCGCGGCGACGAGTTTGTGCGGCGGGAAAAACATGTCGGCGACAGGATAGTTTTGCCGCTCCTTGCCGTTCAGGATGGTCTTGACCGACAGCTTCATTGGATCGACGCCGGTCGCGATCACCGGTCCGAACACGCCAAATGTGTCGAAGCTCTTGGCGCGCGCCCATTGCTCGAACGATTTGTCCTTGCGCAGGAGATCGACGGCGGTGACGTCGTTCACGCAGGTATAGCCGAAGATATATTCGCCGGCCTCGGCCTCCGAGATGTTGAAGCATTTCTTGCCGATGACGACGCCGAGCTCGCCCTCGTAAATGATCTTTCCGGCGTAGGTGGCCGGCCGCTCGATCGGCCGGTTCGCGGGCCAATAGGCATTCGGGGCTTTGAGGAACCAGAGCGGTTCTTTCGGCTCCTTGAACTCGTTCTTGGCGGCGAGCTGGTGGAAATTATTCCACAGGCAGATCATCTTCGACGGATCGCACGGCGTTAGAATCTGAACTTCGGAGAGCTTCAGCCTCTCGCTGCCTGGCTTCGCGCCGGCGAAGAGGTCACCAGTATGAATGGCGATGGTTTCGCCTTCCAACGTGCCGAAGCCCGTCTTTCCACCCTGCTCAAAACGAATCCATTTTGCCATCTGCGGCCTCCCGGGAAAGGCAGCGTCATTGGATCGCGCCGCCATTCCCTCATTGTAGCCGCGACGTCCGCCCCCGCAATCATGCACTGCATCATGGGGTGCCACGGCCAATGCGTGTCATGGCGCGATGACGCCGGCTCGACCGCGAATATCGTCGACCGGGCCGCGCCATATCCAAGGGAGGCGGGCTGCGGTCAGGACGCGGTCGCGAGTCCGCCCATGCGTTGTCCGGCCGACGCCGTTTTCCTTGCATCGGCGATGAAACTGCGAGCAGCGAAGAATAGCGAAACGCAGGTCAAGGCAATCGCCAGCGGCACGACCAGCGCCATTGCCGACTGGAGCCCGATGGCACGAAACGCATCCGTCATTTGGCCGGTGCCAGCCGCGTCCATCGCCTGCCTTGCGTACATGTCCGATAGCGCGCCGGTGACAACGGTGCCGAAACCCGCTCCGAGGACGTACTGAAAGAAGAAATATACGGCCATTGCGGTGGCCCGCAGCCGAGGTTCGACGACATCCTGCAAGGCGGAATAAACGCTGCAGTAGTAGCTGAAGTAGAGTAGCCAGCCCAGCGATAGCAGAATCGTCGCGGCATCGGCCGCACCGGCCGGCTGCGCAAGTCCGAAGTAGAGCAGGGGTGTGGCGACCAGCATGCTGCAAGAGGCCAATAACAACCGGCCGCGAAGAAACTTCTTATGCAGGTAATCCGCCAGCCATCCTCCGGCGGTCAGACCGACCAAGCTAGTTGCGCCAAGAACGATGGCTGCGATCAATCCCGCCTTACCGATCGACAGGCCGTGGGAGGAACGTGCCCATCGCGTAGGCTGCGAAATTGACGGTCGCACCGGAAGCAATGATCCACCACACGGTCGGGATAGCGAGAATGCGGCGCATCGGGCGATCGAGCGCTGTCGTGGCGTCGATGGCATAGGTCTCCTGAGAGCCGCGAACGGGCTCGGCGGCAAACAGCATCATCGCTGCCACGACGAAGCCCGGGATCGCGGCGAGATAGAACGGCACGCGCCATCCATAATTCTGCGCCAATACGCCGACGATGCTGAAAGCCAGCAACAGGCCGAGCGGCAGGCCCAGCATGAATACGCCGAGCGCACGCGCGCGTTTCTCGGACGGGAACAGATCTCCGATCAGTGAATTTGCCGCGGGCGCGCAACTTGCCTCGCCGACGCCAACCAGCAGGCGGATCCAGAAGAACGACATGAAGCTCCAGGCAAGACCAGAAGCCGCAGTCAAGAGGCTCCACGCCGTCAGGCCTGCCGCGAGGATGTAGGTGCGGCGGAAACGATCGGCGAGATATCCGAGCGGCACGCCGGCGACCGCATAGATCAGGGTGAAGGATGCGCCCAGAATGCCGAGGGCCGTGTCGTCAAGACTGAATTCCTTGCGGATAGGTTCCAGCACCACGGCCGGAATGGTTCGGTCGAAGAAATTCATCAGATTGATCAGGAAAAGGAGAATTAGGATATAGATCGACCTTGCGGGCGCGCGCTCCGGCATCACAGTCCTCCCCCCGATGATCGTGCTTTGACGTTATAATTGGCCGAGAGCGTAGATACTGCGCTCACCTGCACAACAATCAAGAGCAAAACCCCGGAAAAGACTGTCCCAGGAACGACAATCGAATCGGGAAATCGAACTATTGAGATGATCTATCGGTCATTGTGCCCATCCGATGAAACGGAAAACGGCAGCGCGGTAGTGTCTCAATTTGAGTTGTGGTCCGAGCTTCGAGTTCGGCATCTATTTGGTCATTTGATTAGCCAAGAAGTCGTGCATTTCCAAGATTGAGCGCGCGGTCGCATCAGCGTCGTATTTGAGCCAATACCCGAAAGATCGCCTTCCATCGCGTAGGTTCGGGATGTCAAAGGCGTGATAAGCCCCCGGATAGATCACCAGCTTGACGGCAGCTCCTTTGCCTGCGCGCCGTTCCATCCAGCGTTCGCAATCTTTGGCGGGCGTCCAATCGTCAAGTTCTCCGATCAGGATAATGGTTGGAATAGTCAACTGATCGGTGGCACCGCTGCACAGAGGATAATAGGCCACCGCGGCCTTGAACTTCAGTTCGTCCCGGATTGCAAAAAGATCGACCGTACGGGTCGAGGCTAACTGGAGCGCGACGATACCGCCCTGCGACGACCCTACAACCGCAATCCGCTTTGGATCGACGAAGGCGAGTGTCGACAGATAGAGCAGCGCCCCCAGCGCGTCCGCCTGCCGGGCAGGCATCCCTCCGTCACAGGCTTGCTTGATGTCACGCGTGGCAAAGCTATCCACGACGAGAGAGACGTAACCCCAGCCCGTCATCAGGTCGGCTATGCGATTGCGGGTATCTTTAAAGAGCCCACTGCATCCATGGAGATAGACAACGGCAGGGAAAGGCCCGCTCCCATCAGGCTTCGACAAATAACCCTCGATGGTGGTGCGCGGCACTTCTGCCATCGTCTCGGCCCGCTCGCGGCCGAGACGTTGCTGGAGTTGTCCAACTCGGTAAGCAGCGCTGTCGAACTGAACCAATTCGTCTGCCGGCGCGCGAGCAGTCTGGGCGCAAAGGGTTACTGTGAGGACTGTCATGGCGACGCATGTGATAATTCGGTCGCTCACCTTTCTCGCTCCGAACGTGCCGTCATTTTCAAACTGAGACATCGCCAGCTCAGATACCGTGAACGCTCTTGTTTGCGAGGAGGCTCTCGAGCGCATCCATCCGATGGATCGTGATGGACGCATAGTTGACCGACGCAATGCCTTTCTCCTCAAGTTTCTTGAGCAGGCGGTTGATGGTCTGGCGGCCGACGCCGACCATCGCCGCCCAGTCTTCCTGGGAAAGCCGCAAATCGATACGAACGCCGTCTTCGATGGGCTGGCCGTGCCGGCCCGCCATCCGGATCAGTTCATGGGCCAAAACCTGGATCGGCGGATGCGTCCGCAGCGCTGCGACGTATTCCACCGCGACGCGGTAATGGTGGCAGAGAAGCCGGACGAATGCCGCGTAATGGTCGATATCTCCGCCGATGACCTGGGTCAGCTTCTCCTGGCTGAGGTGAAAGACCGCGGTCTGCCCGATGGCAATCGCATCGTAGGCGTGCGGTCGTCCGTCGAGCGCGCCCGACAGGCCGAACCAGGCACCCGGCGATGCGATCGCCAGGAAGCTCAACTGGCCGGTAGCGGAGGTGCGCATCAGCCGGATTTGACCGGATAGCAGCGCAAACAGACCGTCCGCCGTATCGTCGGCAGCGTAGATCAGCGCGCTTTCGAAATGTCTGATCCGCCCGGCGTGCAATATGCTCTCGGAAAGCTCCGCCGGTAAACTTGCGAACCAGCTGTTCTTCGCCAGAACGCCCTCGACGTCGAGTTTCCCCATCGCTCGCCGACCTCCCGAAACGAGTTTTCGAATGTCGCGGACACGACAATTGTTACCCAAAAGAGGCAATAGACAAGGGTTTCCGAGGTGGGCTGCGCCACTGATGACTGCAGCGCCGGTGCTGGCCGGATGCAGTTCCGAGGGGTGGCGCACCTGAAGTCGTCGTGATCGGCTTTGCAGCAAAATTAGAAAGGGCGCCCCGACGGAGCGCCCCTTGCATTTTCAGACCGTGATCGGCGAGGCGAACCTGCCAACAAAGATCAGAGCGAATAGTACATTTCGAATTCGACCGGATGCGGAGTCATCTCGAAGCGTTCGACTTCGGTCATCTTCAGCTCGATATAGCTGTCGATGAAGTCGTCGTCGAAAACGCCGCCATTCTTGAGGAAGGCGCGGTCCTTGTCGAGGTTCTCCAGCGCCTCGCGAAGCGAACCGCACACCGTCGGGATCGACTTCAGCTCTTCCTTCGGCAGATCATAGAGGTCCTTGTCCATCGCCGGACCCGGATCGAGCTTGTTCTTGACGCCGTCGAGTCCGGCCATCAGCATCGCCGCGAAGCCGAGATATGGATTGGCCATCGGATCGGGGAAACGTACCTCGACGCGCTTCGCCTTCGGATTGGTGGTGTAGGGGATGCGGCAGGCCGCCGAGCGGTTGCGCGCGGAGTAGGCGAGCAGCACCGGCGCTTCATAGCCAGGAACCAGGCGCTTGTAGGAGTTGGTCGACGGGTTGGTGAAGGCGTTGATCGCCTTGGCGTGCTTGATGACGCCGGCAATGTAGGACAGGCAGGTCTCCGAGAGGTCGGCGTATTTGTTGCCGGCGAATACCGGCTTGCCTTCCCTCCAGATCGATTGGTGGCAGTGCATGCCCGAGCCGTTGTCGCCATAGACCGGCTTCGGCATGAAGGTAGCGGTCTTGCCGTAGATATGCGCGACCTGGTGGATGCAGTATTTGTAGATCTGCATCTGATCGGCCATCAGCGTCATCGCGTCGAACTTCATGCCGAGTTCGTGCTGGGCGGACGCAACCTCGTGGTGGTGCTTCTCGACCTTGACGCCCATCTTGGCCATCGCGCCAAGCATTTCCGAGCGCATGTCCTGCACCGAATCCTGCGGCGGAACCGGGAAGTAGCCGGCCTTGGTGCGGATGCGGTGGCCGAGATTGCCGCCCTCATATTCGGTGTCCGAGTTGATCGGCAGTTCCGACGAATCCAGCTTGAAGCCGGTGTTATAGGGCGTGGTCTGGAAGCGCACGTCGTCGAACACGAAGAATTCCGCCTCCGGACCGAAGAAGACCGCGTCGCCGACGCCCATCGACTTCACCATTGCTTCGGCCTTCTTGGCCATGCCGCGTGGGTCGCGGTTGTAGGGCTCGCCGGTGGTCGGCTCCAGCACGTCGCAGATGATGACCAGGGTGGTTTCCGCGAAGAACGGGTCGATTGTCGCGGTAACGGGGTCGGGCATCAGGCACATGTCGGACTCGTTGATCGCCTTCCAGCCGGCGATCGAAGAGCCGTCGAACATCAAGCCCTCGGCGAAAACATCGTCGTCGATCATGCCGGTATCGAAGGTCACATGCTGCCACTTGCCGCGCGGATCGGTGAAACGAAGGTCGACGTATTTCACGTCGTTGTCCTTGATTGATTTAAGGACGTCTTTGGCGGTCTTCATGAATACCCCTTTTGGCTGCAGGTCGATCTGGCCGCGGGCAGCGACCGTCGGGTAATGCTCAATACATTTGGGGGATGCTCAATACAATATCGGAGTATCGAGAAGGTCGATTCAGATGGCATCCAGCCCGGATTCCCCTGTCCTGATGCGAACGGCTTCCTCGATGTTGGACACGAAGATCTTGCCGTCGCCGATGCGCCCGGTCTGGGCCGCGCGTCTGATTGCGTCGATCGCCTTCTCGACCAGATCATCCGAAATCACGATCTCGATTTTGACCTTGGGCAGAAAGTCAACGATGTACTCCGCACCGCGATAGAGCTCGGCGTGACCCTTCTGCCGGCCGAAACCCTTGGCTTCGGTGACGGTGATACCCTGCAGTCCGACTTCCTGAAGCGCTTCTTTCACCTCGTCGAGCTTGAATGGCTTGATGATGGCTTCTATTTTTTTCACTGAACGCCTCCCAGGCACTTCCATATTTCAGACTGCAGGTTGGTTTCCACGTTGCGCGAAGATCGCGCGGGTTGTTCGATCGTTGATCCCGGCCCCTTGCGGTGCCGTCTCACTTCGGGCGAGCAGCCGAATATATTCATTCATTGCCGTGGGTACGACGAAGCAGGAGCCGGCTTCCTCAAAAGCAGGGTCTATGCCAAGTTGCTGAGGCGGCTGATTTTTGAAATGTTATCAGACTTTTAACAGGCATTGACGGGGGGTCGGAGCGAACAGGTTACAATACCGCAGCCTGTGAAATAGGCAAACAGGTCAATCGGTATGCAGACGCCAGGGGTTGGGGTTCGCGCGGCATAGGAAGTGCCTCAGGATAAGGCGCTTGTACCAGGGATTTGGCAATGGAAGTTCTTACCACAGCTGAAATGGAGCGTGCCGATCAGCTTACCATTGCCGCGGGCACGCCCGGTTTCGCGCTGATGCTGAGCGCAGGCCAGGCAGTTGCCGAGGCCGCGATGGACCTGGTGGAGGAGGGGCCGGTCGTGGTGGTGGCCGGGCGCGGCAACAATGGTGGGGACGGATTTGTGGCCGCTGCGGAACTGGCGGCGCGCGGCCGGGAGGTCTCCGTCATCCTGTTGTGTGAGCGGGATAGCCTGCAGGGCGATGCTGCCTCCGCGGCACGCGGATGGAAATATCCGGTGCTGCCATTCAATCCACAAGCGATCGGCAGGCCGGCGCTGATCATCGATGCGCTGTTCGGCGCCGGTCTCAACCGGCCCGTCAAAGGCGAACCGCACGACATGATCGAGGCGATCAACGCCAACGGCGCGCCGGTTCTGAGCGTTGACCTGCCGAGCGGCATCAATGGCGACACCGGCGCCGTCATGGGCGTCGCGGTCCGCGCCACCGAGACCGTCAC
>VAZH01000260.1:14844-18509 GCA_005884465.1 Alphaproteobacteria bacterium
TCACCCGCGGACTTTTGAAAACATTCCGCAGTTCTGGCGCAACGCGTTTCCGGTGCCGGGGATCGATGGCCATAAATACGCCCGCGGCCACGCGGTGGTCGTCTCCGGCGACCTTGCTGCGACCGGCGCGGCGCGGATGGCGGCGCGCGGCGCGCTACGAGCTGGTGCCGGACTAGTGACGGTGGCCTCACCCAGAGATGCGCTTGCGGTCAACGCTGCCGCGTTGACGGCAGTGATGGTTCGTCCCGTCGATACGGCGATCGAGTTTGCCGAGCTGTGGGCCGACAAGCGGCTCAACACCTGCGTGATCGGACCGGGCGCCGGCGTTGGCGACCGCACGCGGGATTTTGTCGCGACCGCGCTGTCCGCGAAGCGAAACCTGGTGCTGGATGCGGACGCGCTGACGAGCTTTGCGGACGCGCCCGATCATCTGTTCGAAGCGATCAAGGCCTCGCACGACCCGCAGGTTGTTCTTACGCCCCATGAAGGAGAATTTCCGCGGCTGTTCAGCGATATCAGCAACAAGCATCCAGGTCGCTCAAAACTCGAGCGAGTGCGGGCGGCCGCCGAACGTTCCGGCGCCGTTGTCCTGCTCAAGGGGCCCGACACGGTCGTGGCATCCCCGGACGGACGCGCCACCATCGCCTCCAATGCGGCACCCTGGCTCGCTACCGCCGGCGCAGGCGACGTGCTGGCAGGAATGATCGCGGGAATGCTGGCGCAGGGCGTGGCGGCGTTCGAGGCCGCCTCTATCGCGGTCTGGATGCATGGCGAGGCGGCAGCTGAAGCGGGCCCCGGCCTGATCGCGGAAGATCTGTCGGAAGTCTTGCCCGCGGTGTTCCGGCATCTCTACGACGAGTTCGGCATCGACTATTGAGACGCCCGAAAGCTACTCGACAACGTAACAGCGCAGGAGGCGAGGCGCGGCCCAGCTCGTCGCCATCGTTTCCATCAGCCAACGTCCGGCATATTCGGCTGACAACGCGATGCGCTGGGTCTGCCCGGGCTCGATCGCCAGCGTATCCAGCCAGAATGGCTTCCAACCGTCGTCCAGCCGGTCCAACAGGCGGAAGTGATGTCCGTGGAGGTGGTAGACTTCGGCGATGTCGCCACGATTGCTCAGGGCCAACACCACGGTGCGGCCGGCCTTAGTGCGGAACGCGGGCGCGGCCGAGCTCGCGAAGCTTCCGGGCGTCACCCATTCGGCAGGAGATCCGCCAAGCGTCAAATCAACCCGCAAGGCGTTCTTGAGATCGAGCCGGTTGGGCAGGCCATTGGATGGCAGTGGGGGCGCCGCGGGTAAGGCTACGTCCCGGAGCGGCGGCTCCCTGGAAGCGACCAGCCGGGCGATGGGGCGCGCCTCCCTGCCATCATGCAGCAGGATAGGCGACGCCGAGCCTTGCGGCGCCGTCGCGTCGATGAACGCGTCGATCCGGGTTCCCGGCGCGAGCACGAGTGCGCCGCCGTGCGCCAGAAACGGTTCGGCTGGTAGGCTGTCAACGGCCACGACGCGGACGTCGTGACCCTCTATTTTCACAGCAATGACACTGCGCTGGCACCCATTGATAAAGCGAAACCTCAGGCGCTCATTGCTGCGGGTGGGAATATCCGGCGTTATCAGCCCATTGATGGTGTAGAGCGGTATCGTGTCCTTTGGATCGATGCCGGGCGCCATCGCGGTGCCGTCCGGCTTCACACGCCAATCTTCGATCAGAAACACCTGGTCGCGGTCGACGGCGACGGGCTCGCTCTCGCTGACGACCAATGCCCTCGCCGGCAATGGCCTTGCCTGCCCATCCCCAAGCAGCCGAAGGTCGCACATGAAAGTGCCCGCGTGACGCAATGGAATTACGAGGGTTTCCCTGGCCCCGGGTAAGAGGGGCACCCGCGCCGCCAGCGGTTCCGCTGCTGGGACGCCGTCGAGCCCGTGACAATTGAGCGCCGCGGCCACTGGCAGCTCGTTTGCCAGCGTGATTTCCAGCTCATCGCCGCGCTTGAGGCGGATATCTGGCGCCGGGCCGAGAAGCGACCATATCGGTGTATTCGCTTCTCCCGGACGCAAGGCGATGACGCCGGCTTTGGCCTGCAGCATCAGCGACGGGCGCCCCTGAGCGGCAGCAATCCGAGGCAGGGCCGGACTGAGGACGGCAGCGCCCAGTCCGGCCACAAGCCCGCGTCGGTCTAGCCGGAAAATGCGATCTGCCATGATCGATGCGGACCATTTTCCACTGGATATGTCCAGCTGGCGTGAAGTGCGTCCAGAGAGGTTGAAACGGCCATTTTTTTGCTGCGGACGGGTCGGCCCATGTTATAAGCCCGCCGCAACGATCACGGTAATGGTTTGGAGGAGCCTCACCAAATCATTACCGTGATCGATTCCAATAACTTGGAGCATGATGGCCGCCCGAAAACCGCTTCACACTTTTCGGCATCATGCTCGGGCGTCGCGCGGCCGGATATGATGCTATCAGCGGGCGTGGCGGAACTGGTAGACGCGCTGGATTTAGGTTCCAGTGACGAAAGTTGTGGGGGTTCGAGTCCCTCCGCCCGCACCAAGCGCTGACAGCGTTTGCATGACGATACTGGAGGAACCTATTTCCGAAGGGGTAAGTTTCCCCGGCAGGATTGGGTCCGCCGAACCACCGACGCAGGCTTTGATGCCGTGCGTCGACCATATTGACAATGTCGCGGCGTTGAGCCGGACCAAGCGGGAAGAAGATTGACGCCATGCAGGTCACAGAAACCCTCGCTGAGGGATTGAAGCACGAATTCCAGATCAGCGTTTCCGCATCGGATCTCGATGCCAAGGCGGACGCTCGCCTGGTCGACCTCAAGGACAAGGTACGTCTCAACGGCTTTCGTCCAGGCAAGGTGCCGGTAAGCCACCTCAAGAAAGTGTATGGCCGCTCGGTGATGGCGGAAACCATCGATCAGACGATCCGCGATACCAACTCGCAGATTTTCACGGAGCGCGGCTTCCGCCTGGCGACCGAACCCAAGGTCACCATGCCGACCGAGCAAAAAGCCGTTGAGGATATCCTCACCGGGAAGTCCGATCTGACCTATACCGTTTCGATCGAGGTCGTTCCCCCGATCCGGCTCGCCGATTTCAAGAGTTTTACGGTCGAGAAGCCGGTCGCCGAGGTAACCGACGCCGATGTTGACGAAGCAATCAAGCGGATCGCCGACCAGAACCGTGCATTTGCCGCGAAGGGCGAGGGCGCGAAGGCCGAAACCGGAGATCGGGTCACGATCTCCTTCAAGGGCACCATCAACGGCACGCCGTTCGAGGGCGGCACCGGGGAAGGTATCCAGGTTACGATCGGCTCAAATACATTCATTCCCGGCTTCGAAGAGCAGTTGCTCGGCATTGCGGCCGGCGAAACCCGCACGCTGAAAGTCTCCTTCCCGAAGAATTATGGCAGCGAGAAGCTTGCCGGCCAGCCGGCCGAGTTCGAAACCACCGCCACCTTGATCGAAGCGCCGCAGGACACCGCGATCAACGACGACTTTGCCAAGACGCTTGGTCTTGAATCGCTCGATAAGCTCAAAGAGGCGGCGCGCGAGCGGCTCACGGCCGAATTCGCCGGCGCCACCCGCCAGCGGGTCAAGCGGACGCTGCTGGACCGCCTCGATGAAAGCCATCGCTTCGAGGCGCCACCTTC
>VAZH01000230.1 GCA_005884465.1 Alphaproteobacteria bacterium
GGCGGTCCCCCTAGAGGTACACGACCCCGGTCAGAACGGGAGACGGCTGAAAGAGTCCCAAACGGCAGTGCCGGGCGACCATCCGGCTAGTACATCCCGGCATTGGGACCCTTGCCAAACCCATATCGAGCCCCCTGATTGACCGAATTGGCTGGTCCGGCCTTGGGTTAGGCGGGGATATCAGAATGATTGGGCTCCCCTGGAGAGCCGATCCTGCCGATCTGCCATAGTCAGTATGGCATTTACTCCCCCTCGGGTGATGGTCCCCAACTCAAATACGCAAGTAATTTCATCGCTTTCGCTTATCCGAGCATTTGGGTTTCGCGGCTGATCTTCCTCGACAACGGCTCGGACTTTTGCAACCCTAACTGTGATCACACAGAGATCACAGCAAGCGGCACAAAGCGGTTCATGATTGAACAGTGCGGCGCTTGCCGAAAGAACAAATGGCGGCAGCCAAGGCGGCCGCACTAGGGAGATGAAGGCTGATGTCCAACAATAATCAATTCACGCGCCGTAGCCTGTTGAAGACCGCCGGCAGCTTTGCGCTGGTGTCAGGAATTTCCGCGCCAGCGATTTTGCGGGCGCAAACCACCGACGTCATCAAGATCGGCCATTTGACGCCACGCACCGGTTTCCTCGGACCGCTCGGCGAATATGCCGTGATGGCCGCCGACCTTGCGGTGGAAGAGATCAATGCCGCGGGCGGCATGGCGGGTCGCAAGGTCGAGTTATTGAAAGAGGATTCGGTCAATCCGCAGACCGCCTCGACCAAGGCGGAACGCATGATCGAGCGCGACAAAGTCGCCTGCATCATCGGCGAGATTTCTTCGGCGTCGTGCCTGACCATCGCGCAGGTCGCCTCTCGCACCAAGACCCTGTACATCAACACCGGCGGCAACTCCGACGCGTTGCGCGGCAAGGATTGCCAGCGCTATATGTTCCACGTGGAGTCGCAGAATTCGATGTACGTGAAGACCGTCGGCCGCTCGCTCCTGCGCGATGGCCTGGTCAAGGGCAAGAAGTGGTATTCGCTGACGGCGGACTACGCGTTCGGCCATGACCTCTTGAAGGTTTCAAAACGCTTCATGGAAGCAAATGGAGGCCAGTTCGCCGGCGACGATCTGGTGCCGACCGACGCTGCCGATTTCTCCGCCTACTTGCTGAAGATCCGCGAGGCCAAACCCGACCTAGTCGCGATCAATCTCGCCGGCAACCAAACCACCAATTTCCTCAAGCAATATGCCGAGTTCGGCCTCACCATCCCGGTCGGCGGGTTCGGCTTCGACACCGCGTTGGCCTGGGCGGCAGGCAAGGGCAACTTCGTCGGCACCTGGCCGGTTGTCTGGCATCACCTGATCGACACCCCCGGCAGCAAGGCGTTCGTGGCGGCCTTCACCAAGAAATACAACAAGCCGCCGGAGAACCAGGCCTGGGGTGATTACATCTCCATGAAGATCGTGGCGCAGACCATCAACGAACTGAAATCATTGGAATCGTCGAAGATTATCGAGCATTTCGAGAAGGGTGCGAAGTTCGATCTTCTCAAGACCCGGCCCGGCTACTTCCGCGGTTCGGATCATCAATTAATGCACGAAATGTATGCGGTCACAGCGCTGCCCGCCGACAAGATCAAGAACCAGTGGGACATCTTCTCCTCCAGCCCGGCGGTCCCGGGTCCCACCGAAGACCTCGAAGTGATCGCCGCCACCAAAGAGGAGAACAGCTGCACGTTCCCGAGCTGACGAACGGATATTGGCGTCTCTCCGGAGTTCCGGAGAGACGCCAACTCTCCATCCTGTTCGCAAACCTCCCTGGCGCGCAGCCGGCGCATATACCAGCAGCGGGACCAAAGTGATGTCCGCCGTGTTATTAGCCCAGCAAATCCTCAACGGCCTGCTCGACGGCGTATACTATCTGCTGATCGCGCTTGGCCTGTCGCTGATCTTCTCGCTCGGCGGCATTGTCAATCTCGCGCACGGCGCGTTCTACGCAATCGGCGCCTATCTCACGCTGGTGCTGTCGCCCTATCTCGGCTTCGGCGGGTCATTCGTGGCGGCGCCGGTCGTGGTGGCACTGCTCGGCGTGGTGATCGAGCGCACCTTGTTCAGCCGTTTCTATCGCTCCGATCCGATCCTTTCGCTGCTGATGACATTCGGCCTTGCCATGGTGGCCGAGCAGGCTCTTCGAATGATCTTCGGCGCACCGCCCTTATCCTACTCGATTCCGCAATGGCTGCGCGGACAGGTCGCGATGGGCAGCTTCATCTATTCGTTTTATCGCGTGGTACTGCTTGGCATTGCAGCGACTTGCATCGCCGGCCTGTGGCTGCTTCTGCAAAAGACTTCCTTCGGCCGCGTGGTCCGCGCCGGCGTCCAAAATCCAGACATGGTCGGTGCGCTCGGCATTTCGTTGCAACCCTATATGTCTGCGGTTGCAGCGCTCGGCATCGGGCTCGCAGGCCTCGCCGGCGTGCTGCTGGCGCCGATCTATTCCATCCATCCCGCGATGGGCCAGGAGATCATCACTCCGGCGTTCGTGGTCGTGGTCATCGGGGGCCTTGGATCGTTCTGGGGCGTGGTTGCGGCAGCATTGCTGGTCGGCCTCGTCAAAGGCGTAATGGTTGGGATCGGCTATTCCGCAGCCTCCACCGCAGCGATCTATCTGTTGATGCTGCTGGTATTGCTGTTCCGGCCACGCGGCCTATTCGGCGAACGCATCACACGGTTCGAGTAAGGCGCTGGAAATGTTGAAGCACCTGCCAGTTCCGCTATTGATCGCCGCCCTCGGACTTCTCGTGCTGCCGCCGGTGCTGCTCGCGCTTGGCTTGACCATGACCTCGGCCACCGAGGTCGTCACTTACGCGCTGGCCTGTATGGCGCTGAACATTCTGGTCGGCCATACCGGCCTTGTGTCTTTCGGCCATGGCGCGTGGTTCGGCCTTGCCGCCTATGCCGCCGCCCTGCTGCAGCGCAACTGGATGCACGATTCGTTTTTCGGCCCGACCCTTGTCGGCGTCCTGAGCGTAACCGTGATCGCCGCTGCGTTCGGATTCCTAATCCTTCGACGGCGCGGTGTCTATTTCTCGCTGCTGACGTTGGCTCTGGCGGCGATGCTATACGCGGTGTCATTTCGCTGGACCGAAGTCACCGGCGGCGAAAACGGCCTCGGCGGTATCACACGGCCGACGCTGTTCGGCTTCAATCTGGAATCCTCCACAAATTACTACTGGTTTGTCGCAATAATTGCGTTCGCAGCGCTGATCCTGCTATGGCGATTCCATAACTCGACGGTCGGTAGCGTGCTGGTAGCGATTCGCGAGAACGAGCAGCGCGCCCGTTTTCTCGGCTATCCGACCAACCGCTACAAACTCGCCGCCTTCGTTCTGTCCGCAGGGATCACCGGACTTGCCGGCATCCTGCTGCTTTATCAAAACCGCATGACCTCCGCCGATCCGATCTCGGTCTCGTTCTCCGGTGATCTGCTGGCGATGGTCGTGATCGGCGGAATGCGCAGTTTCCTGGGCCCCGCGCTCGGCGCGCTGTTCTTCATCCTGTTCCGCGAATTTCTGGGTATTTATACCGAGAACTGGCTGTTCTGGTTCGGTCTGGTATTCGTCGGCTTCATCGTGTTTTCACCGACCGGCCTGATCGGTGTCGGCGAGCGGCTGATAGCGCCGTTTCGCAAGAAGACAACAGAAGATGCCGCAATGTCGGCGCGCCGCATCGAACTCTTGCCGCTGCCAGAATTTTTGCGGCCCAAATCTCACATCCACGGACCGGTGCTTGCCGCACGCCACATCGTCAAGAGTTTTGGGGGGATCAAGGCCGTTCAGGGCATTGATATCTCCATCTCAGACCGCACGCTACATGCGTTGATCGGCCCAAATGGCGCCGGCAAGACCACGGCGTTCAATCTCTTGTCGGGTATGTATCAACCTGACGAGGGCACGGTATCCCTGATGGGCCAGCCGATCGCCGGACATACACCGGAGGAGATCGCCGGAGCAGGCATCGGCCGCTCGTTCCAAATTACCAACCTTTTTCCGGCGCTCAGCGTTGGCGAAAACATCCGTCTCGCCGTGCAGGCGCGGCATCCGCGCCGCTTCGATCCTGTCACCAATGCCCTGTCGATCGACGCGATCAATGCCGAAACCGACGCTACCATCCGCTATCTCGGTCTCGCGGGCATTGAAAAGGCCGAAGCGGGCAACTTGTCCTATGGTGGCCAACGCCTTCTCGACATGGGCGTGGCGCTCGCCACCGCACCGCGCGTGCTGCTGCTGGACGAACCGCTGGCGGGGCTTGCCGCGGCGGAGCGCGAGCGGATCGGTGCCATTATCAAGCGCATCTCGTCGGATTTGCCAGTGCTGCTGGTCGAGCACGACATCGACCGGGTGTTTCAGCTGGCGGATCATATCACGGTCATGAACGAAGGCCGGGTCCTGCTCGACGGCACCGTCGACGAAGCTCGAGCCAGTGCAAAGGTGCAGGAAGTCTATATCGGTTCCGGCGCCACCGAGGTTGCCGCGCGCCCGCGAGAAACCGCCGCCCGTGTCAACGCGTTGCTGACGGTCAACAGTATCGACACCTTCTACGGCAAGAGCCACATTCTCAACGATGTCAATTTCACGCTGCACGAGAACGAGATCATGGCGCTGCTGGGTCGCAACGG
Organism: Alphaproteobacteria bacterium; assembly: GCA_005884465.1. Lineage (GTDB taxonomy): Bacteria > Pseudomonadota > Alphaproteobacteria > Rhizobiales > Xanthobacteraceae > Bradyrhizobium. The sequence goes on from VAZH01000230.1 coordinate 4,675, forward strand.
CGCCGGCAAGTCAACCCTACTGAAAACGCTGATCGGCATCGCGCCAGCGTCGCACGGATCGATCAGACTCTCCGACAGCGAGCTTATCGGCAATTCGTCGGCGCAGAATGCGCGGCTCGGGATCGGCTACGTGCCACAGGGCCGCGGTCTGTTCGCGGGCATGAGCGTCGAGCAGAATCTTGAACTTGGTGGGCTGAAGCGCCAAACCGGCAATGGCGTGCATTGGACTCGGGAGCGCATCTACGAATATTTCCCGCGGATTCGAGAGCGGCTCGACAGCCCAGCGGATTATCTCTCGGGCGGCGAACAGCAGATGGTTGCGGTGGCCCGCGCGCTTTCGGGCGACGTGCGGGTATTGCTGCTCGATGAGCCCTTCGAAGGCCTCGCCCCAACCATCGTAGAGCAGTTGTTCGAAACCTTCGACCGGCTGCGTAGGGAAATCGCGATCATCATCGTCGATCACCATCTCGATCTGGCGTTAGCGCTGTCTGATACCACGGTAGCGCTGGAGCGCGGCCGGGTGATCCACCAAGGGCCGTCCAAAGACTTGCGCCACGATCTCGACCTGCGCCGCAAGGTGCTCTGGCTGT
>VAZH01000231.1 GCA_005884465.1 Alphaproteobacteria bacterium
AACACCAAGGCCGTGAAATATGGGAGGTGCATCGGTGTTCGGCTAAGCGCGGGCGAGCGGCTCGCGCAAGGTCGCCTGTTGGCGGCGCCAACTGACATTGCCGTCGGCCTGATGAATGTCCGCTGCTGAGGAAAGTGCGGACATCGAACATTCGCTGCTTGAGGTCCGCTTTTGATCCCCAAGCGGACGCGAGACATTGCATTCGCCGGCGCACAGGTTGAACTTGCTAAGTTCCAGTCTTGTGCGAAGATAGAATGGGGTCTGGTTGGCCTGCCAATCGAGTTCGCGTGTCGTCTTGTGAACGGAGAGTTGCTTGAGCGAGCCGCTTCATCCCGCCGCACCCCATCATTTGCCGTCATTCATCACCGCGCCGGGTGACACCGATGTCTTGATGGTCGTGGTCGGCATTGTCCTCATCGGCGCCGTTCTGGCGGTCGGCAATCTCTATCTACATCTGCATACGCTGCCGGAGCGGATGGCGCACAAGTCACAAAAGCTGCAATTCGAAATCGTGGCCGTGCTGGGTTTGCTAGCGCTATTCACGCACAACCACCTCTTTTGGGTAATCGGGCTGTTTCTTGCCATGGTTGATTTGCCCGATTTCGGCACGCCGCTGCGCAGGATCGCGGGATCGGTCGATAAGATGGCAGGCGTTGCACCGGAGGAAGACCCGGCTGAAGCGCCAAATGAAGCCACCAGTCACGCCGCTGCTACCGCCGACGCGGCGAGGCCCGGCGCGGCCAAGAGCGAGGTGCAGGGCCATGCTTGAGCTGCTTCTCTGCTCTCTGCTGACGATATTTCCGGACTATCTCTATCGCCGCTACAGGCAGGGAAAGCGTCTCGGCCACGAGATCACGCTCTATTCGGTGTGGTTCGAACTGCGATGGGGCATCATCACCTGTCTCATGCTCACCGTCGCGTTGATCACAATGATCTTCTATTTTCATCCGTCGACCACGTCCGCAACGTTGTTCTATCGGACCGTTCCGATCGTTCCCGAGATAACCGGCCGGGTGGCGGAGGTTCAGGTCGATGTCAGCGCTTCCGTCAAGAAGGGTGACGTGATCTTCAAGCTGGACAGCGCGAAGCAGGAGGCATCACTGCAAACGGCCAACCGGAAAATCGCCGAAGTCGATGCCTCCATGCTGGCGGCGCAGGCCGATATTCTTAAGGCGGAAGGCCAGCTCGAGGAAGCAAAAGGCGCCCTGAAGCAAGCTTCGGATGAAATCGACACCAAACGCGAACTGCAGAAGCGCAATCCGGGCATTGTGCCACAGCGCGACATTGAAAAACTCGAGGTGGCCGTAGCTGGTCGTCAGGGGTCCGTCGACGCCGCGTCCGCTTCGAAACAATCCGCGATGACTCGCGTGAGCGCGCTCCTGCCGGCGGAGAAGGCGAGCGCGGAAGCAGCGCTGGCCGAAGCGCAAGTGGATCTGGACAAGACCATCATTCGCGCTGGCGTGGACGGACGTGTCGAGCAGTTCGCACTGCGGCCGGGTGATGTCGTCAATCCAATGATACGGTCGGCAGGAGTTCTCATTCCTGAGGGTGCCGGGCGGAGCACGCTTTTGGCAGGATTTGGGCAGATCGAAGCTCAGGTCATGAAGGTCGGAATGGTGGCCGAAGCTACCTGCATCTCCAAGCCGTGGACGATCATTCCGATGGTGATTACAAACGTACAGGACTACATCGCGGCGGGCCAGTTCAGGGGCGGCGAGCAACTGGTCGAAGCCCAGCAGGTCGTGCGTCCGGGCACGGTTCTCGTCTACATGGAACCGATCTACCAGAGCGGCCTTGAAGGCGTGACGCCCGGAAGCAGTTGCCTCGCCAACGCCTATACTAGCAACCACGACCTGATCGCCTCAGGGAAAGTCGGGTCGTTCAAGAGCTTTGCGTTGCATGTCGTCGACGCCGTTGGGCTGGTGCACGCCATGCTGTTACGGATTCAGGCCCTGCTGCTCCCGATCAAGACTCTTGTCCTGAGCGGGCACTGAGTCCTGTTGAACTGCCGTAACGGGAGGTTGCGGTCACTGGCATCATGTTGCGTCATACGCTCTTCGATTGATGACCCGACTTCCGCTGTTGGCAGATACTGTTGCAAAAGTCGAAAATCGAACAACCCTAAAAATCTCGCGAAAGTTGATCTTTGGACTTCTCTGCTGCTGCGTCGCCTTTCAACGCCCCTACGCAGGTCCGTGATCAATTTTGGATGAAACAATATGGTCCCCCACGTCGCCGCGCGTAGAACGCATCAGCGGCTCTAAGATTTTTCGTTCGCCACACCAAAAAGACTTTTGCAACAGTATCGGCACTTTTCGGACCTCCCGCGATGTCCGACTTGAGTCCGTAATGCGCGCGAAAAGCAGACATCCACCAGCGCAATTGATTAATAAGCTCACGCCCTTGAGCCTTTTGGTTCTGATTGAATCAGAACCGAGGCCTTAACTTTTGACGCGTTTTCTTCACGCGAACCGGTATCTCCACTTCGCTTGAAAACGCTCCAGAGCATGATTCGACTGAGTTGAATCATGCTCTGGAGTTGTCTTTTGTTTGAGCATGATCTTTTCGGAAAACCGGTTTCCACTTTTCCGGATCATGCCCTAATGAAAATCCCGCGAGCTCGGAAGAATCCGCACATTGCGCGGATGGCGGATTTTCTGGCCCGGGTTGTCCGGGTGCTGGCGCCGGTCGTCGTGCAGCGGTTCGACCAGCGCGGGACCTGCCGGCACGGCATGTTTTCGACTGAGCGCGTCGTTGGCGAGATTCACCAGATCATGCGAGCGGTCGAACAATCGCTGGGCGACCAGATGGGTCACCTGTTCCGGGCTGCTCTGAATATAGCCCTCGACCAGAACGAGCCGCGCACCCATCACTTCTTTCCGAAAGCGTTCCATGACCTTCGGCCACACCACGATATTGGCGATGCCGGTTTCGTCCTCCAGCGTCATGAAGACGACGCCCTTGGCGCTGCCCGGACGCTGCCGCACCAGCACGACGCCGGCACAACGGACATATTGCGTGTCGCGCTCATGACAGACGCTTGCGCAGGCGATGACGCCTTCCCTGGCAAACATCGGCCGCAAAAATTCCATCGGGTGGCCCTTCAGCGACAGCCGGATGGTCTGATAGTCCGCGACCACCTGTTCCGGGAGCGGCATCAGCGGCAATTCTGGCGCATTCTCGTCGGGCTGCTCGCGCGCGGCGGCAAATTCGAACAGCGGCAGCGGCACGTCATCGGGCAGACGCCGCACCGCCCAAAGTGCTGCGCGACGATCAAGCCCGATGGAGCGAAACGCATCGGCATCCGCCAACAGGATCAGCGCGCGCTTGGGAAGTGCGGTGTCGCGGGCGAAATCTTCCAGCGAGGTAAAGGGGCGACGTTTTCGCGCGGCGACGATGCGCTCAGCCCAATCGGTCTTTACCTCTCCCGCTTGCGGGGGAGGTCGCATCGCATCGAAAGATGCGATGCGGGTGGGGGAAGCTCTGTCCACTCGAACAGTGCGAATCGTGGAGACACCCCCACCCCAGCCCTCCCCCGCAAGCGGGAGAGGGAGCGCAGTCCCTTTGCGGTTGACCAAATGGGATTCTGCTTCTGGCGCGTCCCGGAATGACAGCAAGCTTCGCTTCAGCCGCGCTTCGTCCGGATCGGCCCATCTGAAGCCGTCGATCTGGCGAAAGCCGAGCCGCACGGCGTGATAGTTCCCGCTTTTCTGCTCCAGCGTATTCTGCGCGTAACTGAAGGATACGTCGATCTCGCGTACCTCGACGCCGTTCTTGCGGGCATCGCCGACGATCTGCGCCGGGGCATAAAAGCCCATCGGCTGCGAATTCAGTAATCCGCAGCAAAATGCGTCGGGGTGGAAATGCTTCAGCCATGACGAGACATAGACAAGTTGCGCAAAACTCGCGGCATGGCTTTCCGGGAAACCGTAAGAGCCAAATCCCTTGATCTGATCGAAGCAGCTTTTCGCGAATTCGGGATCGTAGCCGCGCGCGATCATATTGTTGATCAGCTTGGATTCGAACTTGCCCATGGTGCCGACATTGCGGAACGTCGCCATCGCGCGGCGCAACCCATTGGCCTCCTCGGGGCTAAACTCCGCGGCCTCAATGGCGATCCGCATCGCCTGCTCCTGGAACAGCGGCACGCCGAGGGTCTTGTGCAGGACCTTATATAGCTCATCCTTTTCGCCGTGCCGAGGTGACGGCGACGGATAGCTCACCTTCTCCTGGCCATTCCGCCGCCGGAGATAGGGATGCACCATGTCACCCTGGATCGGACCCGGCCGCACGATCGCGACTTCAATGACAAGGTCGTAAAATTTCCGCGGCTTCAGCCGCGGCAGCATGTTCATCTGCGCACGGCTTTCGACCTGGAACACGCCGAGCGATTCACCCCTTTGCAGCATCTGATAAACTTCGTCGTCATCCACTGATTTGATATCGGCCAGCTCGTAACGCTCGCCTTTATGATCCGCGATCAGGTCAAAACATTTGCGGATGCAGGTCAGCATGCCCAGCGCCAGCACATCGACCTTCATCATGTTCAGCGCATCGACATCGTCCTTGTCCCATTCGATGAAAGTGCGGTCATCCATCGCGGCATTGCCGATCGGCACGTAAGTATCGAGCCGATCCTGGGTCAGCACATAGCCGCCGACATGCTGCGACAAATGCCGCGGGAATTCGATCAGTTCTGCCGCCAGTTTGACGGCGAGTTCGACCATCGAATTTTTGGGATCGAGACCCGCCTGCTTGACCTGCATTTCGTCGAGGCCGTCGCCCCAGCTTCCCCACACCGTATCGGCCAGCGCCGCCGTCACGTCTTCCGTCAGCCCCAGCGCCTTACCGACGTCGCGGATGGCGCTGCGCGGCCTGTAATGAATCACGGTTGCGATGACAGCGGCGCGGTGACGGCCATATCTCCGGTAGACATACTGCATCACCTCCTCGCGCCGCGAATGCTCGAAGTCGACGTCGATGTCGGGCGGCTCCAGCCGTTCCTTGGAAATGAAACGCTCGAACAGCAGATCGATCTTGGTCGGATCGACGGAAGTAATGCCGAGTACGTAGCACACGGCCGAGTTCGCCGCCGAACCCCGGCCCTGGCAGAGGATTTTTTGCTCGCGCGCGTAGCGAACGATGTCGTGCACGGTAAGAAAATAATGCGCGTATTTGAGCTTCCGGATCAGGCGCAGTTCCTTGTGCAAAACCTTTTTG
>VAZH01000232.1 GCA_005884465.1 Alphaproteobacteria bacterium
CGCCGTAATCGTCGATCAGATGCAAGGGATCGATGACGTTGCCCTTTGACTTCGACATCTTCGCGCCCTTCTCGTCGCGAACAAGGGCGTGGATGTAGACCGTCGGGAACGGAACGTTTCCCATGAACTGCAGGCCCATCATCATCATCCGGGCGACCCAGAAGAAGATGATGTCGAAGCCGGTGACCAGCACGTCGGTCGGATAATAGCGTTCGACATCTTTGGTATCGTCCGGCCAGCCCAGCGTCGAGAACGGCCACAGCGCAGACGAGAACCAGGTATCGAGCACGTCTTCATCGCGCATGATGAAGCCTTCGCGCTTTGCCGGATCGAGCGCCATCTCCCGCCCCTGCTCCGGCGTGATGACTTCCTGCTCTGCGTAATAGCCGAGCGCGTTGGCGACGGCTTCCTCTTCGGTTTCGGCGACGAATACCTTGCCGTCGGGTCCATACCACGCCGGGATCTGATGACCCCACCAGAGCTGGCGCGAGATGCACCAGGGCTGGATATTTTCCATCCACTCGAAATAGGTCTTTTCCCAGTTCTTCGGCACGAATGACGTCGCGCCGCTGCGCACCGCCTCGATAGCCGGCTGCGCCATGGTCCTGGCATCGACGTACCATTGATCGGTCAGATAGGGCTCGATGATGACGCCGGAGCGATCGCCATGCGGCACCATGTGTGTATTCGGCTCGGTCCGCTCCAGGAAGCCAAAATCTTCCAGCCTGGCGAGGATCTGCTTGCGCGCGGCGAAGCGGTCGACGCCGTGAAATTCTTCCGCAAACTGCTCTGACTCTTCCGGCAAGCCGCGCAGGTAATCTTCGTTGCCGATGAGGGCGAGACGGCCCTCCTGATCGAGCACGCTGATCTGCGGCAGGTTGTGCCGCCGCCCGACCTCGAAGTCGTTGAAATCATGCGCAGGGGTGACCTTCACCGCGCCCGAGCCTTTTTCGGGATCGGAATATTCATCGGCGACGATTGGAATCTTCCGCCCGACCAGCGGCAGGATGACATGCTTGCCGACCAGATGCGCGTAGCGTTCATCGTCCGGATGCACCGCGACCGCGGTGTCGCCAAGCATCGTCTCGGGGCGCGTGGTGGCGACGACAATGAAGCTTGAGGGATCGTTTGGATCGAACGTCTTGCCTTCCAGCGGATAGCGCAGATACCAGAGACTGCCCTTGACCTCGACTTGTTGCACCTCGAGATCGGAGATCGCGGTCAACAGCTTCGGGTCCCAGTTCACCAGCCGCTTGTCTTTGTAGATCAGCCCCTCGCGATACAGTTCGACGAACACCTTGACCACGGCGCGCGACAGGCCTTCATCCATGGTGAAGCGTTCGCGCGACCAGTCGCAGGACGCCCCCAGCCGCTTCAGCTGGTTGATGATGACGCCGCCGCTCTCGGCCTTCCATTGCCAGACCCGCTCGAGAAACCTGGCGCGGCCCATGTCGCGCCGACCGGGTTCCTGCCGCTCCATCAGCTGCCGCTCGACCACCATCTGGGTGGCGATCCCGGCGTGATCGGTGCCCGGCTGCCACAGCACGTCGCGACCGCGCATCCGCTCGAAGCGGCAGAGAATGTCCTGCAACGTGTTGTTGAGCGCATGCCCCATATGCAGCGAGCCGGTCACGTTTGGCGGCGGAATCACGATGGTGAACGGTTTGGCGTGACGGCGCTCCGGGCGGCCGGCTTTGAACGCACCCGCTTCCTCCCAGATGCGGGACCTGCGGCTTTCGATATCGGCAGGCTGGTAGTTTTTCTCGATCATGGGGGTGCAATCGGGGATCTGGATAAGGGCTAGAAAGCCGCCGGAGCGCGGCAAGTCAACACGACAGGCACGTCGAAAGCTTAAGATAAAGCCCGATGTAATGGCTGAATAGGGGCCGGCAATCGGCCAGGTTTGATAACTTGCGCGTATTCCGATCGCAAAACCGGTATCCACTTTTGCGGAATACTCGCTGCGCTAGCGTCCGCGCGAAACCCGCTCGATTTCCGCCTTGACGATGCGCTCCACCAGTCCCGGCAGATTATCGTCGAGCCAGGATTTAAGCATCGGCCGCAGCATTTCCTTGACGAGGTCTTCCAGGGTGCGTGCGTTGTTGCTGAGCACGGTATTGGCAAGGGTGTTGAAGGCGGATTCGACGGCGGACACGGTCGAGTGCGACAGGATCTGCTGAGGCTGCGGAGCGGCGGGAGTTTCAAGAGGCGGCGGTGGCTGCCGATGGACCGCTTTGGCTGCGGCAGTTTCGGTAAATTCGAGATCATCCTTCGGTTCGATCTTGTTGAACGAAGGCTGCGGCGGGTCCGGCAGCGCCATCTCGTCGGTGAGTTCGAAAACATCGCCGTCCGGCAAGGGCGGCCGTATCTCCGAGGGGGATGTCGCTTCATCGAGGCCGGACAGCAATGCGTCGATGTCGTCCTGGCTGTTGGACGCAGCGGGCTCCGGCGCCGCGGCAGGTGGCGTGACGGGAGGCGGCGCGGGCTTGAGAGGGGGTGCTGCCACCTTTGCCACGGCGGCTTGCGCCACTGGGATGGCCGACGGAGGAACGTCATTCATCACCGGCTTCGCAGGTGCCGGGCTGGAAGGCTTTTCGGCGGCCGTCGGCTTTGCTTCGTCGTCGGCAATGATGCGCCGGATCGACGCCAAAATCTCCTCCATCGAGGGCTCTTGGACCTTTGCAGGCTGCGTCATCTCCGACTCCACATCATCAACGCCCCCAGATCATGATCCGATTAGATCAAATCGCATCATGATCTCATCTCTTTGTTTGAGCATGATCTTTTCAGAAAACCGGCTCCCACTTTTCCGGATCATGCTCCGACGTCCCGAATCCGAAGTTCGTCTCATTCTGTGGCGCTCCCTCCAAAACGGACTTCGGATTCGAAGGGACACTCGAAAACCGTCATTCTAGCGACGTTTGGTTGAGAAGTCCTTTCGCCGGAATCAAGGCGAGTATGAAGAGAGCGTCTCAACCTCACACTTCTGCGTTTTACACCAAGCACGACAGGATTTGCCGGTTCCGGATATGCAGGCCGGGATTTTCATCGCACAAGCCTGACTTGTCCCCAGATCAAGCGCCGCTCGACACATCGTGCGGAATCCCGCCCTGCTCAGGGCACCAATGCGTCGCGGCCCAGGCACGCCAAATGCTGCGCGAATCGCTCTGCTGCCTCCAAGAAAAGTATGTCATGGCAACGATTGATTGCAAGCAACGCGCTGGCGCATGATTCGCCAAAGCATGCCCTTCCGGTTGATCCAAAGGGTGCGAGCGGTTGGGGACGACGCAAGCGGCGACGTTGCAGCGATCAGCGGCCGTCGGGAATGCGAACACCGTACCAGCTGTCGCGCACCTGGTGATAATGCACGCTCGGATCGTAGACGGTGGTTGCGAGATTGAGCACGATAGGCGACAGCCGACCTACGGCGTTCAAGACCGCATAGGACGCGACCACGCGATCGTGCTGCGCGGTGACGAGCGCGACACGGGCGTTGACCAGCGCCTGCTGGGCGTTCAGCACGTCGAGCGTTGTCCGCTGTCCGGCCTTGGCCTCTTCGCGCACGCCGTTAAGGGCAATCTCGGAAGCCGCCACCTGCGCTTGCGCCGACGCGACCTGCGCCTTGCCCGCCACCAGCTGTCCCCACGCGGTAACAACGTTGGCGCGGGCTTGGTCGCGGACCTGTTCGAGATTGAGGCGCTGCTGCGCCAATGTTTCCTTGGATTGGCGGATCAATGAGTACTCGGCGCCGCCCTGATACACCGGGACCGAAAGCTGCGCGATCGCCGAGGCGCCAAACGAGCGGAAGATCGTCATGGTCTGTTCGTAGGACTGCTGCACCGAGGCCTGGAACGTCACGGTCGGCAACAACGCGCCTTCGTTGATCTTGACCTGGAGATAATTGACGTCGATGCCAAACATCGCGGCCGTCACGTTCGGGTTTTCTATCAAGCTGAGCTCGACCGAGCTGGGCAGCGTTGGCGGCAAATAGCGATCCACCGGCGAGCCCGGGGCGAGAGCCACCGGTTCGTTGCCGATGATGCGGCGGAAATTCGCTCGCGTCGTCGTCAGATTCGCTTCAGCGGTCAGGAGTTGCGTCTTGCCGGCAGCGAGCTGCGCCTCCGACTGCGCGACGTCGGTACGGGTGACCTCACCGACGTTGAAGCGATCGCGGGTCTGCTTCAACGTCTGTTCGAGCACCCGGACGTTGCTCTTCTGAACCTCGACGATCGCGGAATCGCGCAGGTAGTCCATGTAGATCGTGGCTGCCGAGAGCAGCACGGACTGCTCGAGCACCCGCAAAGCTTCGCGCGAGCCGGAAACCTGGCTCTCCGCGGCACGGGTCCTGTTGGCGGTCTGCTGGCCGTTGAAAAGCGTCTGCGAGACCGTGAGGCCGGCGCTGCGCGGAGCGTTGGCGCCGTGAATTTCAGTCCTGACGATCGCGGTTGGCGAGCCGCCGGCCGTGGTATTTGTATCGGTGTATTGGTAACCCGCGCTGGCGGTGACCGCGACGCGCGGACGATAGCCCGAAAGCGCTTGCGGCACGTTTTCGTCTATGGATCGAACCTGGGCACGCTGCGCATTGAGCTGCGGATTGTTCTGGTAGGCGCGCACCAGCGCAGCCTCGATCGTATCGGCCAAGGCGGGCGTCAGGCCCACATGCGCCATTAGGAGGACCGCAGCCGCAGCTCCGGTGACGACCTTCACCCCACGCATTCCTGGCAATCCATTCATACCGTTCGCCGGTTCGAGCGCGCCTGAACCGGGTTATTGCCTCATTTCCGAGTCACTATCCCGCCACACCTTATGCTCCGCGCAAGCGGGACGGAACCCCGTGCCGGCCCCACCCGGTCGAAACTCTTCACGTGGGGCATCTGGGCCACACTTTTGATTCAGAACAGGATTACGGGGCCGGAAGGGCTAGAAGACGAACGCGGGGCGCCGCTCAAGTCCGGGCAAAACTGGCACCGAGGCGTCGAAAACCGTCCGGTGGCCAAAATCGCCACGGCAGCGCGTCACGACCATGGCCCGGGGCGGCTGCGTCATGGCGAAAACGCCGACCAGCCGGCCGCCCTCCTTGAGCTGCCCGTAAAGGCCGTCCGGGGTTATCTCGGTCGCGCCGTCGAGGACAATCACGTCATAGGGCGCGTTGGCCGGATCCCCCTCGGCCACGTCGGCAGTCCGGACCGTCACCCGTTCAAACCCGAGCTCGACCAGAACCTGCCTGGCCTTCGCGGCCAGCGACGGGTCGACTTCGGTTGCCGTCACTTGTCCCGCAAGCCTGGCAGCCAGGGCGGCGGTATAGCCGGTGGCGCAGCCGGCCACCAAAACGCTGTCGGCATCCTTGATATCGGCGGCCTGCAGCATCTTCGCTGTGACCGCCGGCTTGATCAGGAAGCGCCTTGCCGAGTCACCTTCGCTGAGCTGGACATCGAGATCGAGATAGGCCAGCGCGCGCTGACGTTCCGAGATAAAAACCTCCCGCGGCACCGCAAGCATCGCATCGACAATTCTGAGATCGGTAACGTCGCTGGGGCGAACCTGGCAATCGACCATTCTCTGGCGCGCGGTCGAAAAATCGGACATTGACGGACCTTGGGAGTCGAGCGGGGCGGCCGCCCGGGGAGAGCTGGGATCGCCTCATCTTTGGTACAGGGCTCGCCAAAACGCAACACGCCGATGGCGCGAGTCAACGCCGGCGGCGCGCCCGTCCCTCGGCGGCCTTGTGGCTTGGAATGCGATCTATTCGATGGTAACCGCGAGCCGTCCGATCAGCCTCGCAACCTCGTCCAGCAGCTCGGAATCCTGCGTCTCAAGGGCTTGCGCAA
>VAZH01000233.1 GCA_005884465.1 Alphaproteobacteria bacterium
AGCGCTGGCCTATCCCTATACGGACAGCGAGCGCGCCTCGATCGCGCGCAACCGCTCGCGATTGTTCGTCGGCAGTCCGGCGACGCTGATGCAAAAGTTGCGGCCGATGCTCACGGCAAGCCAGGCCGACGAGCTGATGATCATCACCGCGGTCTACGACCACGATGCGCGCAAGAAATCCTATCATCTGCTGGCGGAGAAGAAGACGTGGATGGCCGGGACGAGCCCGGCCATGACGATGCGGCGGGCAAACGCGGCGCGATCAACTCAATCCTGCTTTTCGCTGAACGTGGCGCGGAAGGGATGGCCGGGATAGACGCCGACGATGCGGAATTCGCGCGAGAAGAATTTTAGCTCCTCCAGCGCAAAGGCGAGGCCTTTGTCGTCGGGATGGCCATCGACGTCGGCGTAGAATTGCGTGGCGAAGAAGTTGCCGTCGATCATGTAGCTTTCGAGCTTGGTCATGTTGACGCCGTTGGTGGCGAAGCCGCCCATCGCCTTGTAGAGCGCCGCGGGCAGGTTGCGCACCCGGAAAACAAACGTGGTGACCAGCGGCCCCGATCCCTGCTTGGCCCAGTTCGCCTCGCGCGCCAGCACCACAAAGCGGGTGGTGTTGTGGGTCTCGTCCTCGACGTCCTCGGCCAGGATATCGAGGCCGTAGATTTCGGCGGCCAGCCGCGAGGCAACCGCGGCAGAGCTTTTGTCGCCGCGCTCGGCGATATCGCGCGCGCTGCCGGCGGTGTCGGCTGCGACGATCGGCTTGAGCCCGAGCTTGCGGATGATGCGGCGGCATTGCCCGAGCGCGTGGACGTGGCTCTCCACGGTCTTGATGTCGGCGAGCTTGGCGCCGCGCGGCGCCATCAATTGATGACGGATTGGCAGGAACCATTCGCCGACGATAAAGAGGCCGGAGGCCGGCAGCAGATGATGGATATCGGCGACACGGCCCGCGACCGAATTCTCGATCGGGATCATGCCGAGATCGGCCTCGCCCGAGGTGATCGCGGCCAGCGCGTCTTCGAAGGTCGCGCAGGGCATCGGCTCGGCATCGGGATAGGCTTCGGCGATGGCGATATGGGAATTCGCGCCCGCCTCGCCCTGGAATGCGATTTTCTTGGGTTTGGTCATGCCGCCTTGTATCAGCCGCTCAGGTTTTCGCCAGTGCCGCCGATTTGAAGTTCCTGCAGTATTTGCCGCGAGGTCACTTACTTCAAATCGAAAAGCGGCACTGGAAACCAATATTTGCTAGCGCCCCTCTTTGTTTCCGAAGTTCGTACAAGAGGGCCGCAAGGGTTTACGAACTTCGGAAATGGGGCGCCAGCATGCGCCGGGCGGTTTCGAGATCGGCCGGCGTATCGACGCCGCGCGGCACGGTATCCACGATCGTGACGTCGATCCGTAGTCCGGCCTCAAGCGCCCGAAGCTGCTCCAGTTTCTCCTGTCGTTCCAAGGGAGACGGGGCGAGCGCCACAAAGCGCTCCAGCGCCGCGCGGCGATAGGCATAGAGGCCGACGTGATGGTAGCGCGGCCCGTCGCCCCAGGGGGCGGTGGCGCGCGTGAAGTAAAGCGCGCGCAGCCGCCGCTCGGCCACAGGCGAGCCGACGACCTTCACGACGTTCGGGTTCAAGCCTTCTTCCTCGGTGTGAATTTCAGCAGCCAGCGTTGCGATATCGACCGCGGGGTCGGCAAGCGGGCCGAGCACGCTGCCGATATTGTCGGGCAGGATGGTCGGAAAGTCGCCCTGCAGATTGACGATGATTTCGGCCTCGGCCCGGGGATCGAGCTTGCCGAGCGCCTCGTAAATCCGGTCCGATCCGGAAGGGTGATCGGAGCGCGTCATCACCGCTTCAAAGCCATGGGCGGTCACCGCGGCCACAATCTCGGGCGTGTCGGTGGCGACCGCCACGCGGCCGATTTGCGCGGCCTGCGCCCGGCGCAGCACATGGACGATCATCGGCAGGCCGGCAATATCCAACAGCGGCTTGCCGGGCAGGCGGGTCGCTGCCATGCGGGCGGGGATCAGCACCAAAATGCGGGTTTCGGTCATCCAAGTCAGGTCGGGACCCGGTTGAAAACAAGCCGGAAATGATGGGGATCGGGCGAAAGTTGGCGCATTTATACGGGTTGCCAGAGCACGGGCAACCCGATATCTGATCGTGGCTCGGGTGCGGTGCGAAAGCCGGATTCCTGACGCTCATCCGCGGCCGCTCCCCTCCGGCCTAAAGTCGATCTTCCGGCCTGGAGCCTGATCCAAAATGGACTCCTTCGAACTCAATAAAATTCTCGGTGCGATTCTCGGCACCTGCCTTGTTCTCCTGGTCACGAACTTCACCGCCAGCGCGCTGTTCGCGCCCAAGCCGCCGGAAAAGCCGGGTTACGAGATCGCCGTGAAGGAAGAAGCACCAAGCGGCAAGGAAGCCGCGCCCGCGCCGTCTGAGCCGATCGAGAAGCTTTTGCAGACCGCATCTGTCGAGAAGGGCGCTGCTGCGGCCAAGAAATGCGCCGCTTGCCATACCTTCGAGAAGGGCGGCCCCAACCGCGTGGGTCCTAATCTTTACGGCATCGTCGGCGACCATAAGGGCGAGGGACGCGGGTTCAATTTCTCCGCCGCCCTGAAGGCCAAGGGCGGCACCTGGACCGACGACGACCTTAACAAGTTCATCGCGAACCCCAAGGGCTTTGTTCCGGGCACCGCGATGGGATTTGCCGGTATCCCGAAGGACAGCGAACGCGCCGACGTGATCGCCTATCTGCACACGCTTTCGGACAATCCGGTTCCGCTGCCGACGGCGTCAAAGTAACGGCCCGACATTCGGAGCTTTTGCCGGGGCTTTTGCGCGATCGACGGCCGGGCTTTGCCTGGCCGTTTTTGCTTTCACGGCTCGCGCGTTTGTTACCGGGACGTTTCGCCGCGGCGGGGCCATTGACAGGCTGGTAACATGAGGAAAAGCAACTTAATTGGTCGAACCGTTGCCTTATAGTGCGTCTAGTGCGTCCTTAATTGGTCTCTCTGCTAGCGACAGGAATGTTTCATTTGGCAATTACCCGACGACATCTTCTGCAGAGCGGCGCCTTCGCCGCCATCGCCCCAAGCCTGGGAATTGCGGCGGGGGTTGCCGCGGCTGGTCCGGCCTCCGCGCAATCCGGAACCGGAGAGCCGGTCTGGCGGCACGCGCTGTCGCTGTTCGGCGACGTCAAATATCCGGTCGATTTCAAACGCTTCGACTACGTCAATCCGGACGCCACCAAGGGCGGCGTCGCGCGGCAGATCCTGATTGGAACGTTCGACAATTTCAATCTCGCGGTTGCCGGCGTCAAAGGTTCGCTCGCCTCCGCTGTCGCGCTGATCTACGAGTCACTGATGACGCCGTCGCTGGACGAAGTCTCGACGGAATACGGCGCACTGGCCGAGTCGGTCAGTCATCCGGAGGATTTTTCTTCGGTTATCTACCGCCTGCGGGCGCAGGCGAAATGGCACGACGGCAAGCCGGTGACGCCGGAGGATGTGATTTTCTCGCTCGAGGCGTTCAAGAAACATCATCCGCAATATTCCGCCTATTACCGTCATGTGGTGAGGGCGGAGAAGACCGGTGAGCGCGACATAAAATTCACCTTCGATGCGCCCGGCAACCGCGAACTTCCGCAAATCGTCGGACAGTTGACGGTGCTGCCGAAGCACTGGTGGGAAGGCACCGACAGCGAAGGTCGCAAGCGCGACATCTCCGCAACGACTTTGGAGAAACCGCTTGGCTCAGGCCACTACCGCGTCAAGGAATTCGTGCCGGGGCGCTCGATCGCGCTGGAGCGGGTGAAGGATTATTGGGGACGCGACCTCAACGTCAATATCGGGCGCAATAACTTCGACGAGCTGCGCTACGAGTATTTCCGCGATTCGACGGTGGCACTCGAGGCGTTCAAGGGCGATCAGGTGGATTGGCGCACGGAAAACAGCGCGAAAAACTGGGCCACGGCCTACGATTTTCCGGCCGTCACCGAAAAGCGCGTGCTGCTGGAGGAATTCCCCAATCGCAGCTCCGGCATCATGCAGGCATTCGCATTGAACATCCGTCGCGACAAGTTCAGGGATCCGCGGGTGCGCCGTGCGCTGAATTTTGCGTTCGATTTCGAGGAAATGAACAAGCAGATTTTCTTCAACCAGTATAAGCGCATCAGCAGCTATTTCGACGGCACCGAATTGGCCTCGAGCGGCCTGCCGCAGGGCAGGGAGTTGGAAATTCTCGAGGCGGTGCGGACCGAGGTGCCGGCGGAAGTTTTCACGACCGCCTATGCCAATCCGGTTAGCGGCAATCCGGAAGCGGTGCGCGAAAATCTGCGCGAAGCGCTGCGGCTGCTGAAAGAAGCGGGCTACGAAGTACGCGACCGCAAGCTGGTTGATGCCAAGAGCGGAACGCAGTTCGCACTCGAACTGCTGGGCGAGGATCCGAGCTTTGAGCGAGTGATGCTGTTCTTCAAGCCGTCGCTGGAGCGGCTCGGTATTGCCGTCAGCGTGCGCACCGTCGATCCGACCCAATACGAAAATCGGCTTCGCAGCTGGGATTTCGATATAGTGGTTTCGTCCTGGCCTGAATCCTTGTCGCCCGGAAACGAGCAGCGTGAATTTTGGGGATCGCAGGCGGCCGACATGGCAGGCTCGCGCAACATCATCGGCATCAAGAATCCGGCGATCGACAAACTGATCGAGCGCGTCATCTTCACCAGGGATCGCGACGATCTGGTCGCGGCAACCAAGGCGCTCGATCGCGTGCTATTGTGGAATCACTATGTCGTGCCGCAATGGAATTATCCGAAACTTCGTACCGCGCGCTGGGACCGCTTCGGCCGGCCGCCTGAATTGCCAAAATACGGCTTGTCGGGCTTCCCGGCATTGTGGTGGTTCGATGCCGAAAAGGCCGCCAGGATCGGTAAACGGTCTTGAGGGATTTTCCGCGCATGGCGCAACTTTCCCGCCGACATGTACTTGCTCTCGGCGCTGGCGCGTTGAGCGCGACGCGGTTTCGGCGCGCGATGGCGGGCGAGGCCGAGAGCGAAGCTCACGGCATGTCGGCGTTCGGCGATCTGAAATATCCGGCGGACTTCCACCATTTCGACTACGTCAATGTGAACGCGCCCAAGGGAGGTTTTTTTTCGACCATCCCGTCGGGCCGTGCCTACAATCAGTCGTTCCAGACCTTTAATTCGCTGAATGCCTATGTTCTGAAGGGCGATGGCGCGCAGGGCATGGGCATGACGTTCGCCGCATTGATGGCGCGTGCCGGCGACGAGCCCGACGCGATGTACGGCCTTGCCGCAAAGTCGGTCGCGATCTCGCCCGACGGGCTGGTTTATCGCTTCACGCTCCGGCCCGAAGCGAAATTCCACGATGGCACGAAACTCACCGCCCGCGACGCCGCCTTCTCGTTGAATATCCTCAAGACAAAAGGGCATCCGATCATCACCCAGCAGGTTCGCGACATGCTGAAGGCGGAAGCCGTTGATGATGCGACGCTGGCCGTCATCTTTGCCGCAAAGCGCGGGCGAGATGTGCCGCTGTTCGTCGCGGGCCTGCCGATCTTTTCGCAAGCCTATTACGCGACACGTCCATTCGATGAATCGACGCTCGATATTCCGCTTGGCAGCGGGCCGTACAAAGTGTCGAAGTTCGAGGTCAACCGCTTCATCGCGTTCGAACGCGTCAAGGATTGGTGGGGCGCCGACCTTCCGGTCAACCGCGGCAGCTATAATTTCGATACCGTCCGCTTTGACTTTTATCGCGACCGCGACGTCGCCTTCGAAGGCTTCACCGGCCGCAGCTACCTGTTTCGCGAGGAATTCACCTCGCGAATCTGGAACACGCGCTACGATTTTCCGGCGATCACCGATGGCCGCGTCAAGCGCGAACTGCTTCCGGACGATACGCCGTCGGGCGCGCAGGGCTGGTTCATCAATACCCGTCGCGAGAAGTTCAGGAATTCGCGGGTGCGCGAAGCGCTCGGCAACGCGTTCGATTTCGAGTGGACCAACAAGACCATCATGTATGGCGCCTATGTGCGTACCCACTCGCCGTTCCAGAATTCGGATATGATGGCGATTGGACCGCCGTCGCCGGAAGAGGTCGCGTTGCTTGAGCCATTCCGCGGCAAGGTGCCGGATGAGGTGTTCGGTCAGCCGTTCGTGCCGCCGGTGTCGGATGGGTCGGGGCAGGACAGGGCGCTGTTGCGCAAGGCGGTGCAGCTGCTTCAGGACGCAGGCTGCGTGATGAAGAACGGCAAGCGGATGACGCCGCAAGGCGAAGCCTTTCGGATTGAATTTCTGCTCGATGAACCCGCGTTCCAGGCCCATCACATGCCCTTTATCAAGAATTTGGGCACGCTCGGCATCGAAGCGACGTTGCGGCTGGTCGATCCGGTGCAGTTCCGCGCGCGGCGCGACGATTTCGACTTCGACTTGATCATCGAGCGCTTCGGCTTCTCGACTGTTCCGGGCGATTCGCTGCGGCCGTACTTCTCCTCATGGGCGGCGGCCACCAAGGGCTCGAATAATCTCGCGGGCATTTCCGATCCGGCGATCGATGCCATGGTGGAACAGTTGATCGCGGCCGACACACGGCCCAAGCTGGTGTTTGCAGCACGCGCGCTGGACCGCATCATCCGCGCCGGCCGTTACTGGGTGCCGCAATGGTACGCCAACACGCACCGGCTCGCTTATTGGGATGTGTTTGGTCATCCGCCAAACCTGCCGAAATATTTCGGCGCCGGGGCGCCCGATCTCTGGTGGTCGGTAGCAAAATCCTCCGCAGCCAGCGAACAGGCGAAATAGCCGATGACCGCCTATCTCGCCCGGCGCATTTTGCTGATGATCCCAACGCTGCTGGGTATCTTGTTCGTCTCGTTCATCGTGGTGCAATTCGCGCCGGGCG
>VAZH01000234.1 GCA_005884465.1 Alphaproteobacteria bacterium
CATTCCGACTTCGGCAGTTATGATACCGACTCCTCGCGCAAGATGCGCCGTGCCACCGCGCTCCTGAAGCAGAACCATCCGGAAATCGAGGCCGACGGCGAAATGCAGGGCGATACCGCGCTGTCGGAAGCAGCGAGGAAGCTCATCCTGCCGCACTCGAAGCTGCAAGGTGAGGCCAATATCCTGATCATGTCGACCCTCGATACCGCCAACGTCGCCTATCAGATGATCAAGGTGCTTGCGGACGGGCTGCCAGTCGGGCCGATCCTGATCGGCCCGGCGCGGCCGGCGCATATCCTCACCCCATCGGTAACCGCCCGCGGCGTTCTCAACATGACCGCGGTTGCCGCCGTCGAAGCCCAGGAGCGAGCCAGCCGTCAGCAACCGACCTTGTTTGGCTAAGCCAACTAGAATCGATTAGGTCCCGGCTGCACGCACGGCCGGTTTTCGGAATCGATTTGACCGTTTGAAAACCTGAAGCGGAACGCCCATAATCACTCCGCTCTCCGCTTTGCAACCCCGCATTCCGCAGCATCCAGTGAGGCCGACCATGCCAGCGTTCATTACTTTCGGACGAGTTTTGTTCGCCGTTCTATTTATCTATTCGGGGGCGACCAAGCTTTTTGGCATTCAGGCCACCGCTGATTTTATTGCCGCCAGGATGGTCATTCCCTCCTTCCTTATTCCCTACACCTCGCAGCTGGAGGCGATGACGGGAATGTCCACTCCGCAAATGCTCGCCATTGCTGTTGGAGCTTTCGAGGTCATCGCCGGATTGATGATTGCCCTCAATTTCGGCGTGCGGTTCTTTGCCATTCTTTTGATTTTCTTCGTCGCCGCGACGATCTATTACTTCGACGATTTCTGGAATCAGGCGCCGCCCGAAAATGCCAGGACCCTCATGGACGCGCTGAAAAGTCTGTCGATCATCGGTGCGCTGTTCATCATCGCGGGATATGGCCGGGCGCCGCGGACGGTCGAACCCGCTTACGGCGACGTATAGGTGGTTACGTGAGCCGGAATTGCCCTAGCCGGGACGCCGCCACGGCGTGACGCTGACCTCATGGGCGGGGTCCAGGATTTGTGGATCGCCGGCTTTCAGGCCGTGCGCGGCGAGAATCTCCTGCGGTGAACGCTCGGGCACACCGGGGAAGCAGGGCTCGCCACCGGGCAGCCGCACATGCGGTGCCTGCGACAGCCAGAACGTGTGGTAGCGGTCCATAAACATGCCGAACACATCAGGTCCGCCAATCACCGCGACGGTGCCGGAATGCACTTTTGCGAAATCGCACGCCGCTTCGAACGCAGCCCCGGCCGGATTCCAAAGTGTGGCTTTGGGATTGGACGGGTCGGGCGCGATCGCGCCTACTCTTCGGGTCAGGATAATCCGCGTTCGCCGCGGCGAGTTCGGCTGGCCCTCATGGGAATGTCGGCCATGCACGATCAGGTCGGCGCGATCGAGGGCGGCCGTGAAGAATTTCTTGTCGCCCTCGAATTTCAATTGACCCGGCATCACGCGATCGGCGTTTGCCAGCATGCCATCCGCGGATACGATGACATAGCCTTCGATGCGCAGATCCGGCATCGCGCGCGGACTGGTCTATTCCGAGATCGTCTGCACCACGCTGGAGACAGGCCGCGAACTCACGGTCGGCAGTTTGGCGTCCTTGATGATTTGGTCGTCATACTGCGCCAGCGTTTGCACCGGGTCCTTGGCCCTCATCGCAACGACCTTGTAGCCGCCGGCCTTCAGCTTGTGCAGCAGCTCGGGCAGGGCTTCTGCAGTGTGCTTCTGGAAATCGTGCATCAGCACGATGCCCTTGCCCAGTTTGTCCAGCTTCTTCATCACGCTGTCGATAACGGTTTGCGGCTTGCTGGCCTTGAAATCGAAGGAGTCGAGATCGCACGAAAAAATCGCGACGTTGCGGGTGCCGAGGTAGGTCACCATTTCGGGTGGGTGCTGCAGCGCCGGGAAGCGGAAGAACGGAGCGAACGTGGTGCCGCCCAAGGCCCATTTCACCGCGCTGAACCCTTTCTCTATCTCTTCCTTGCGTTGATCCTCGGTCAGCTTCTTGTTGTTCAGATTGGCGTGCGACCAGGTATGTGAGCCGATGCTGTGGCCTGCCGCCGCAACCTGTTTGAGAATTTCGGGAAAGTACGTCGCGTGCTTGCCGATCGGAAAGAAAATGCCGGTCGTGCATTCCTCCGCCAGCGTCTTCAAGACCGAGGGCGTATTGACCGGCCAGGGGCCATCGTCGAACGTCAGCACCACTTCCTTGTCGCGAAGAAAATCGAGCTGCTTGAAATGCTCGAAACCGAACCCTGGCCCGCCGGTGGTATCGATTTCAACGACCCGGGCGATCCCGATCGCGTCAGGATTTGCACAGGGGGGCTTTGCCGGGCGCGCCGCGGCAGGAGCCGGCGTGGCCGCCGCCTGCGGGGTTGCCGGGCCCTTGGGAGCAGGGGTCTGCGACCATGCTGCGCCTGAGGCACACAGCGAAACCGCGCCTGCCAAGATCAAACCTGCCGCTATACGCATCGTATTCCCCTCGAATTGATCCGGCTCGACCCTAGTCTTTGCCATCGTCCAAGCCATTCCTGTCCCTGACCACAATAGCCTAGTTGGACCTGCGCCGCCACGGCAACCGGGTTTATCAACTATTGGTCGATTGTCGGCGGAACCGGTTAATATCGCCGCGCCTCCGCAATCAGGAGGCCGCGAGCGCCCGCGCAATGGCGGTTTTGACACGCGTATCCGATGGTTCGACGGTCTCAGGGAATACCTCGGCGATATAGCCATCGCGGCCGACCAGATATTTGTGAAAGTTCCAGCGCGGCACATCCTTCGGTCGCGCGTCGGCCGCCCATTTGTAGAACGGATGGGCATTCGGCCCGTTTACGGCGGCTTTGGCCGCGATCGGAAAGGTAACTCCATAGTGGCGCTGCGCGGTCTCCGCGATCTCGGTCGGGCCGCCGGGTTCCTGTGCGCCGAAGTCGTTCGAGGGGACACCGATAATCATCAGGCCCCGACCCCGAAACTCCGTCCACAATTCCTGCAATCCGGCGTATTGCGGCGTGAAACCGCACAATGAGGCCGTGTTGACCACCAACAGCGGACGGCCGGCGTATTCGGCGAGCCGGATATCGCCCCCCGCCAGCCCAGGAAACGAGAAGGCATAAGCAGTGATCCGGCTCATTGCGGCCTGCGCGAGGGCAGTCCGTGTCGAGATTGGGGTTGCGAACGCGGCAAGCGCTGCCGCGATCATCTTCCTGCGGTCGATCATCGCGCCCCCTGTGTCAGCGGCGATTCTAATTTATAGGCCCAAGCCGCTGCGGCCGCTTCTCAACAAGGCGTTATGATCGGGCCGGAGGAGCGGCGCACCATGGCGGCTGCAGCAGCGGAAGATAATACCGGCTCCACTCGCATGTCGATTCCGGACCGCTGCGCTTCAACGCGTATTTAATAGGCTCAGCCTGACCGATCGCGATGTGCAGTCCGAACAGGGTCACGGCGAGGGGATAGGCCCATTTGCGAAAGCGCAGGTCGCTCAGGCAATCGAGCAGGATCGCGCCCGCGATGATGATCAGCGGGTCTGTGAAAATGAAATATTCGGATTTCAGCCCGCGCCGCACCCCGAGGGCGTCGATCCCGATCGCGCCGAGCAGCAGTGCGAGTGCCTGGATCGCCACCAGTCTGTCGCCGCGCCGCCATGCCAGGACGATGCCGGGCACGATCAGCCAGGTGAGAAACACGGTCGGGCGCGGTGAGGGATGCAGCACGAAACTGTAGCGCGCCAGAACCGACGCCATGCCATCGAACAGGAGTAGTAAAATTCCCGACAGGCTGGACCCGCTTGCGACATCGGTGGTGTTCGCGTCCGCAAAGGTCAGCATTTTTTCCAGCGGATTGAACACGGCGATCACGTTGTTGGCGTCGTATTGGACATCGAGCACCAGCAGCGCAATCGATGCGCCGGCGGCAACCGCAAACATCGACGCCAGCGTTTCAGCGGCGCTGACCCGCCAGGTCGCGGCGTAAGCGATCATGCACGCGGCGATCAGGGCCAGCAGCGCCCCCTGATAGAGGCCGAAGCGGCCGAGCAGCAATGGATGGAAGTGCGCGGCATCGAGCGAGCCGCGGTCAAAGCCGGTTGATATCAGTGGCCACACAGCCGATGCCGAGGCAATCGCTGCGACGGCCGCAATACCCGTTGCGAACCAACTTGATCGCGTGTTGCTCCAGAACGCAACGCTCGCACTTTTTGGGCTGCCGAACGGCAGCAGCAGCAGCGGCAGCGCACCGATCAGCAAAATGGCCTGCACCTTGTTTTCCAGACCAAGAACGCATAACCCGGCGGCGACCGCCATCCATAGCGGGCGCGCGATGCTGCTGCTGCGTCCGACCACGATCAGGACCATCACAGCAAAGATGACGGGGCATGCCGCGACAAGCTCGCTGCGCAGAATGCGCGAGTGCACTGCGATGGCGCCGGAGAACGCGAATGCAAAAGTCGCCATCAGCGCGATGCGCCAGTCGCGCACGATGCGGCGAACAAGGGCCGCAAAAATTAGAACGCAGCCGGTTGCGATCAGCCATGCCAGAACACGACCGGCGCGAACGGCGCCGGTCATGGCGGCATCGAATGCTGCGGCATTGGATGCTGGTGGAATCGCCGAAAGCGAATAGCCGTCGAGCAAGTCGAGAGCGTGCAGCAGCTGAAACCAGAGCTTCAGCGACAGGATGGTTAGATAGGCGGTGTGGTCGAAGAAAAGCTGCGGCTTGCCGTCGTTGAGGACAAGCGCGTTGTAGATCACCATCAAGTCCATGTCGGCGTTGCGCCAATAGATCAGCGCATAGCCGAACAGAAAAAACGATGCCGCGAGCCCGGCGACGATCGCCGTCAATCCTGTTCGCCAGCCAAGGAAAGTCAGCCGGTCGAAGGCATCCTCCTTCGCAGCAATGATCGGCGGTTGGGTCGTTGAGGCCGGGGCGGAAAACTGGTTCATGCCGGCGGTCTTTTAGCTCAGCCGCCGATGCAAAGCGACGGCGGCCGAAGGCGTTAGATCATGATCCGATTGGATTGAGTCGGATCCTGATCTCATCTCTTTGTTTGAGCATGATCTTTTCGGAAAACCGGTTCCCTTTTCCGGATCATGCTCTAGCGCAGTGAAACGATGAAATCCGTTCCTTCGCCGGTTTCGCCGGCAGTGATGCCTTGATCGGAAACGATGATCGAGCCGCCTGTCGAAAGCGCCTCGGTAATTCGTGCGATCGCATCGGCAGGGATGGTGAGGCGATCCAGCGCTTCAGCGGGGCTGTTCGCCACCGGCAATGCCTTCATCTGGGCCGCGCCCGCGATCTTTCGCCGCCGCAACGCGCGCTCGTCTTCAAAGCGCCGCTCGACATACCTCGCCGGCGCCGGAAGCGAGACCACCGACCAGCGCAGGACACTGGCATCGTCCTTGTCGACCCGGACCGTGAACACATGCGTACCCAGCGGCCGGTCGCTCGGCGCGATCGTGACCGGGACGTCGAACAGTGCGGAGAAATTCTGCCGCACATAAAGCCTTGAATCCTTCCGGCTGATAAGTGCCGCGATTTGCCCGGCGCGCTTTGGCGTCGTTGCATTTGCGGCCGGATCCGGCTTCGGGACGGTCGCCTTCTTGTCAGGCGTGGGGGCCTGATCTTGTTTCACATCCGGAGCGCTGGGGCTGATATCCGTTCCCGCCTTGACGCTTTCGTCAGGCTTTCTTTCGGCCTTCACGCTCTCGTTCGCAGCGGCCTCAAGCTTTGCAGCGTCGGCCGGTTTGTCATCGGCTGAGGTCATCTCGCTGCGTTTGGCGGCGCCTGCATCAAGCTCCGATTTCGTGGGTCCCGAGGGCGCGCTCTCGGTTGTGGCGGCGGGCGGTTCGGCTTCCGATTTTGCAGTTTCGGATTTGGCACCGGGCGCAGCATCGGACATCGTCACCGATGCC